>NZ_JBJHAD010000007.1:0-219221 GCF_054050875.1 Blastococcus sp. SYSU DS0541
GATCCCCACCGAAGCGGTTCACCGTTCGACTTGCATGTGTTAAGCACGCCGCCAGCGTTCGTCCTGAGCCAGGATCAAACTCTCCGTAGATGATTTGATACCGGCTGAGAACCGCGAGCTGACACTCGCGATATCAATCAACCAAAGGAATCCCAGCCACGACCACAAGAATCGCGGCACGGGGTATTACTTGGCACTGACTTTCGGCACGCTGTTGAGTTCTCAAGGAGCGGACGCGCAAGAAGTCCGGCCAATTTCTTGGCCCTCGTCCTAGGCGGTTTCCCCACTGTACACCGAGTTCCGCAGCAGCTCGCCCTCAGGGGCTCCGCCGGCGGTTTCCCAGGCCTCGCGGCCCGGTCCGTTCTCGCTCGGTGCATGGAGAACGATACACGCTCTGGAGGGGGGTCTGCAGGGGGGGTCCCTCGGTCGCCTCCGAAGCCCCCCGAGCCGCGTCGTTCCGGGCCTTCCGGGGCTCAGGCGACCCCGCGGGGGCGGAACTGGACGCTCACCCGGGGACCGACCGGCTTCGTCGTCTTCGGGATGCAGTGCTCCCACGTGCGCTGGCACGAGCCGCCCATGACGACCAGGTCGCCGTGGCCCAAGGGGAAGCGCAGCGACTCCCCGCCCCCGACCGGGCGCAGCAGCAACGGGCGGGGTGAGCCGAAGGAGACGATGGCGACCATCGTGTCCGCCGACCGGCCGCGGCCGATGCGGTCGCCGTGCCAGGCCACGCTGTCCCGCCCGTCCCGGTAGAGGCACATGCCGGCGGTGACGAAGGGTTCGCCCAGTTCCGGCAGGTAGTGCCGGTTCAGCAGGTCGCGGGCGTCGGTGAGCAGCGGGTGCGGCAGCGGCTCGTGACCGGAGTACCACCGGAGGAGCCGCGGAACGGCGACCTCCCGCTCGTACATCTGGCGGCGGTCCGCCCGCCAGCCGATGTCGCCCAGCAGCACCTCGAGCACCTCGTCCGAGCCGGTCACCCAACCCGGGAGATGGTCGACCCAGGCGCCGGCAGACAGCCGGTGCCGGACGACGTGCCCGGCGAGGGGCGTGACCGCGGCCTCTTCGGCGAGGTCCCACATCGAGGGCTGGTGCGCCACGTGCATGCCGGCACGCTACCCCGACTTTTCGCACATGTGTGCGAAAACCTGTGGAGAACTCAGGCGGTGAGAGCCAGGGCGAACGGGAGCACGGCGACCGCACCCGCCCGGCGCAGCTCCCGGCCGGCGACCGTCATGGTCCAGCGCGAGTCGGCCAGGTCGTCGACGAGCAGGACCGGCCCGGTCACCTCCGCCAGCCGGGCGCGCAGCTCCGGGCCCACGGCGATGCGGTCCCAGACCGCGGCCAGCCGGAACGCGCTGTTGCCACCAGGCTGTCCCGTCGGCCCGCCGTGGGCGAGCGAGAGCTCGCCGAGGTAGGGCAGCCGCCCCATCCGGGCCAGGCCCTGCGCGACGCCGTCCACCAGCTGCGGACGGCGTCGCGACGGCATCGCCACCACGGCCGCCGGGCGCTCCGCCCAGTCCCAGGCGGCGAGCACCCGGCCGCAGGCCCGCAGGAGCTCCTCGTCCGGCGGCACGTCGGAGACCGACCGGCGCACCGGGACGTCGAAGGCGGCGTCCGGGTCCTCCTCGATGCTCGGCGCCTCGAGGTCGAGCTCGACGACCCCGCCGACGCCGTCGTCACCGAGGAGGGAGCGCAGCCGCTGACCCCAGCCGAGGTCGGTGAGCCGGGCGACGGCGCGGCCGGTCTGCAGCTGCTCCCCGGGCGCGATCTTGCCCTTGACGTCGACACCGAGCCGGTCGGCGCCGGTCGGCCACATCGCGCGGGGCGCCAGCTCCACACCCGGCCGGTCGAGCGCGGCCGACGCCGCCTCGGACGCCGCCTCGGGCACGTCGGTCGCGTACCAGGGGCCCGCGCAGACGTCGCAGCGGCCACAGGGGGACGCCGTCGGGTCGTCGAGCGCGGACTGCAGGAAAGCCATGCGGCACTCGGCCTCGTCGACGGGCTTGGCGTAGGCGAGCATCGCCCGCTGCTCGGCCTCCCGGGTGCGGGTGACCCGGGCATAGCGGTCGGCGTCGTAGACCCACGGCCGCCCGGTGGACCGCCACCCGCCCTGCACGCGCTCGACCGCGCCGTCGACGGCGAGCACCTTGAGCAGCAGCTCGAGCCGCGAGCGGCGGACGTCGGCGACCGTCTCCAGCCGCGCCACCGACCAGGCCTTGCCGTCCGCCATGGCGGTGAGCACCGCGGCCGCGTGGTCCTCCCGCGGCATGGAGGAGGTGGCGAACCACTGCCAGATGGCGATGTCCTCGGGCCCGGGCAGCAGCAGGACGTCGGCGTGCTCGACGGCGCGGCCCGCGCGGCCGACCTGCTGGTAGTAGCTGACCGGCGACGATGGCGCACCCAGGTGGACGACGAAGCCGAGATCGGGCTTGTCGAAGCCCATGCCGAGCGCGGAGGTGGCGACCAGCGCCTTCACCCGGTTCTCCCGCAGCGCCTCCTCGGCGTCCTTGCGGTCGGCGTCGTCGAGGCGGCCGGTGTAGGCGCGCACCTCGTGGCCGGCGTCGCGCAGCAGGTTCGCCGTCTCCTCCGCCGCCGCCACCGTGAGCGTGTAGACGATGCCGCTGCCCGGGAGGTCGCCGAGGTGCGCGGCGAGCCAGGCCAGGCGCGCGCGGTCCGACGGCAGGCGCAGCACCCCGAGCCGCAGGGAGTCCCGGGAGAGCGGGCCGCGGACCGTGGTCACCTCGACCCCGCCGGCGCCCAGCTGCTCGGCGACGTCCTCCACCACCCGCTCGTTGGCGGTCGCGGTGGTCGCCAGCACCGGCGTCCCCGTGGGCAGGGTGCCCAGCAGGTCGCGGATGCGGCGGTAGTCGGGCCGGAAGTCGTGACCCCAGTCGGAGACGCAGTGCGCCTCGTCGACCACGACCAGGCCGCACCGGGCGACCAGGCCCGGCAGCTGCTCCTCGCGGAAGCGCGGGTTGGTCAGCCGCTCGGGGGAGACGAGCAGGACGTCGACGTCGTCGGCGGCCAGGCGGGCGGCGATGTCGTCCCACTCGGTCATGTTGGCGCTGGAGATCTCGACCGCTCGGATGCCGGCGCGGGCCGCCGCCGCCACCTGGTCGCGCATGAGCGCCAGCAGCGGCGACACCAGGAGCGTCGGCCCGGCGCCGCGGCGGCGCAGCAGCGCGGTGGACACGAAGTACACCGCGGACTTGCCCCAGCCGGTGCGCTGGACGACCAGCGCGCGCTGGGAGCGCTCCACCAGCGCGGCCACCGCGGCGTCCTGCCCCTCGCGGAAGACGGCGTCGGGGCGGCCGGTGAGCTCCCGGAGGATCTCCAGGGCCTCGTCGGCGATCGAGGACGGCGGTGCGGCGGTGCTCATGGCGACGACAGTAGGCACGACCAGGGACGGAACGGGTGGCCGCGCGCCACCTGGGGACGGCGGGGAGAATCCACAGGCGATGGCAAGGGACAGGGCACACCAGGGGCAGCTGCCGCCCGACAACCACGTGCACACCCACTGGTCGTGGGACACGCCCGACTCGTCGACCATGCGCAGGGCCTGCGAGCGGGCGATCGCCCAGGGGCTGCCGGCGGTCGCGTTCACCGAGCACCTGGACTTCACCGTCTGGCACGACGAGGACCGGGCGACCGCCGAGGGGCTGGTCGACCGCCACCCGGCCCACCAGCTGCCCATCGACGTCGAGGGGTACTTCGCCGAGCTGGCCGAGGTGCGGGACCGGTTCCCTGAGCTGCGCATCTGGTCGGGCGTCGAGACCGGCGAGCCGCACCTCTTCGCCGCCAGCATCGCCCGCCACCTCGAGGACTCCCCCGTCGACCGGATCCTGGGTTCGCTGCACTCGCTGACCGACGAAGGGCGGCTGGTCGGGGTGGGGCGGCTGCTGCACGTCGACGCCGACGCGACCATGCGCCGCTACCTCGGCGAGATGGTCGGGATGATCGAGAGCAGCGGCGTCTTCCAAGTCCTGGCCCACGTGGACTTCCCGCGGCGCTACTGGCCCGGCGGCAGCCACCGGTACGTCGAGAAGGACTACGAGGAGGAGTACCGGGCGGTCTTCCGGGCCCTCGCCGGCAGCGGCCGCGCGCTGGAGATCAACACCAGCAGCCCGCTGGCGTCGGCCGACCAGGTGCGCTGGTTCCACGAGGCCGGCGGCGAGGCGGTCAGCTTCGGCAGCGACGCGCACGCGCCCGCCCCCGTCGGGCAGAAGTTCGACCTCGCCGTCGCCGTCGCGGAGGCCGCCGGCTTCCGGCCCGGGCGCGACCGCTTCGACTTCTGGCGCCGCTGAGGGATCAGGTGACGGCCGGCGCCGGCCGGTACCAGGCCCAGAAGGCCAGGCCGACGACGAGCGACCAGAACGCCGATCCGATGCCGCCCACGGTGACGCCGCTGATCGCCACGAGGAAGGTGGCGACGACGGGGATCCGGTCCTCCGCCCGCGCGAGCGCCCCGCTCAGCGAGGCAGCCAGCACCGGCCACAGCGCCAGCCCCGCGGCCGCCGCGACGAAGCCGGCGGGCGCCGTGACCACGAGCGCGGCGACGGCGGCCGAGACCAGCGCGAAACCGACGTAGGCCAGGCCCGCGGTCCGCGCGGCCAGGTAGCGGCGCGCCGGGTCGGCGTCCGCCTCCGGGCCGGCGGCGAGGGCGGCGCTGATGGCGGCCAGGTTGACCGCGTGGCCGCCGAACGGGGCGCCGAGCACCGTCCCGGCGCCGGTCACCGCCATGGCCGACCGCCAGGGCGCCCGGTACCCGTAGGCGGCCAGCACCGCCATGCCCGGCACGTTCTGCGAGGCCATGGTCACCACGAACAGGGGCAGCGCCAGCCCGAGCACGGCCGTGGAGGTGAAGTCCGGTGTCGTCCACTCCAGGGCCGGGACGAGCGCGGACACCTCGACCCCGCCCTCGCGGTGGGCGAGCACCCCGATGATGCCGAGGGTGACGGCGAACGCGGCCGGCACCGCCCAGCGCGCGGAGAACCGCAGCAGCAGCGCCCAGACGAGGACGACGGGCACCACCAGCCACGGCATCTCCAGCGCGGACCGGACCGGCTCCAGGCACAGCGGGACGAGGACGCCGGCCAGCATCGCCTGGGCCAGCACCGGCGGGATGGCCGCGATCGCGCCGCCCAGCCGGGGCCACGCCGCGGTGAGCAGGACGAGCGCGCCGACCACCACGAAGGCGGCGACGGCCACCTCCCAGGAGGGCGCGGAGGCCGTCGCCAGCAGCGCGGCGCCGGGCGTGGACCAGGCCACGGTGATCGGCATGCGGGTCCGCTGCGCCAGCAGCACGGTGGCCAGCCCCATCGCGAGCGAGAGGACGACCAGGCCCGAGGCCGCCTGCCCCGGGGTGGCGCCGACCGCCCGGAGCCCGGTGAGCACGACCGCGAAGGAGCTGAGGAACCCGACGAGCGCCGTCACCAGCCCCGCGACAGTCGTCGAGGAGGGGGCGGCAGGCACGGCGCGGGACGGTAGCCCAGCGGCCCCGGGCGCCCCGCCCACGGCGGGCCGAGGTGGCCGACCTCACGCCCGCGCGAGGACGCACCGGGCCTACGTTGCTGATCATGGGCCTCGCTCCGACCGTCCGGGACGCCACCGTGGCCGACGCCGCGGCCTGCGCGGCGATCTACGCGCCCTACGTCACGGGTACGGCGATCACCTTCGAGACGGAGCCGCCGACGGCCGAGCAGATGGCCGGTCGGATCGCCGCGGCCCTGCGCACGCACGCCTGGCTGGTGCTCGAGGACGACGGCGCCGTCGTCGGGTACGCCTACGCCGGGCCGTACAAGGAGCGCGCCGCCTACCGGTGGTCCTGCGAGGTCAGCGTCTACCTGGCCGAGGGCCGAGGACGGCGCGGGGGCGGGCGCGCGCTCTACGCCGCGCTCTTCGAGCGGCTCGCCCGGCGCGGCTACCGCACCGCGATCGCCGGCATGACCCTGCCGAACGAGCCCAGCGAGGGGCTGCACGCGGCGATGGGCTTCGAGCCGATCGGCACCTACCGGCGGATCGGGTGGAAGCACGGCCGGTGGCGGGACGTGCTGTGGGCGCAGCGGCCGCTGGGCCCCTACGACGAGGACCCGGCCGAGCCCGCCTGACCGTGCTCAGACCCGGGCGGGG
Organism: Blastococcus sp. SYSU DS0541; assembly: GCF_054050875.1. Classification (NCBI taxonomy): domain Bacteria; kingdom Bacillati; phylum Actinomycetota; class Actinomycetes; order Geodermatophilales; family Geodermatophilaceae; genus Blastococcus; species Blastococcus sp. SYSU DS0541. Next base: position 6,130 of record NZ_JBJHAD010000007.1, read on the forward strand.
AGGCCGTCGAGCAGGGTCCGCAGCTGCGCCCGGCGGACCGGCTTGGTCAGCACGCCCTGCATCCCGGCCCGCAGGCAGGTGGCCCGCTCCTCCTCGGCGGTGGCGGCGGTGAGCGCGAGCAGCGTCGTCCCGGCCGCGGGGCCTGGCAGGCCGCGGATGGCCCGCGCCGCCTCCGGGCCCGACATGCGGGGCATCTGCATGTCCAGCAGGACGAGGTCGAAGTGCCCGAGCTCCACGGCCCGCACGGCCTCCTCGCCGTCCCCGACGGTGACGACGTCGGCGCCCTCGGCGCGCAGCAGCGCCTCGGCGACGCGCAGGTTGATGTCGTTGTCGTCGGCGACCAGCACCCGGATCCCGCGGAGCGGGGCGGCCGGGGTGGTGCCGGCGGGTGGGGCGGCGAGCTCCGGCGCGGGCGCCGGGGCGTCCGGCCGCGCGGCCGCGGCGGGCAGGTCGACGACCAGGGTGAACAGCGAGCCGGCGCCGGGCCGGCTGACGACGTCGATCCGCCCGCCCATGAGCTCCACGATCTGCCGGCTCAGGGCCAGCCCGAGCCCGGTCCCCCCGGCCCGGGCCCCCTGGGCGCCCTGGGTGAACGGCCGGAACAGCCGGTCGATCTCGTCGGGCTCCATGCCGGGGCCGGTGTCCCGGACCGACAGCCGGAGGCGGACCGTCGACCCGGTGGCGCAGCTGTCGGTGCGGACGGCGACGTCCACCCGGCCGCGCTCGGTGAACTTCAGCGCGTTCCCGACGAGATTCATGACGACCTGGCGCAGCCGCACGGGGTCGCCGACGACCACGGGGTGGTCACCGGCCGCGACGACGAGGTCCAGCCCCTTCCGGTGGGCCAGCGGGGCCAGCGCCGTCACGACCTCGGTGGCGACGTCGCCCGGCCGCAGCTCGCGTTCGGCGAGGGTGACCGAGGTGGTCTCGGCCTTGGACAGGTCCAGGACGTCGTTGAGCAGCGCCATCAGGGACTCACCCGAGCTGCGGGCGAGCTGCACGTACTCCGCCTGCCGCGGGTCGAGCGAGCCGAGGGTGAGCGCCTCGAGCATGCCGAGGACGCCGTTGAGCGGGGTGCGGATCTCGTGGCTGGCGGCGGCCAGGAACGCCGTCTTCGCACGGGTCGCGGCCAGCGCCTGGTCGCGCGCCGCGGCGAGCTCGCGGGCGGCGGCGCGCTCCCCCGTCACGTCCTTCATGGCGACGACGGCCCCGAGCAGGCGACCGGAGCTGTCCCGCATCGCCGCGCCGTCGCAGCGCAGGGTTCGCGCCTCGCGGTCGGCCGGGCGGATGACGAGGGTCGCGTCGTGCACCCCGCCCTCGCGCAGCGCGCGGAACAGCGGGATGCGCCCGGCCGGCATCGGCGTCACGCCGTCGGTCTCGAAGAGCGAGTAGGCGACGGCCTGCTGCTCCTCGTCCAGCCCGGCGTCCTCCGCCAGCCCGTGGAAGTCGCGGGACGCCCGGTTGAACAGGGTGAGGCGCCCCTCGGCGTCGCAGGCCACCACGCCGACGTCGATGCTCTCCAGCAGGGCCGCGGTCAGCGCGCCGCGCCGCTCCGCCTCGCGGACCAGCCGCCCCTGCTCGAACAGGGCCACCGCCTGCGCGGCGAGGTCCTCGAGCGCCGAGATCTGAGCCGGGGACATGCGGCCCGGCTCCTCGTCGAACACGCAGAGGCTGCCGAGCACCCGGCCGTCGGGCAGCTCCAGCGGTGCCGACGCGTAGAGGCGGATGGAGCCCGACCGGCCGTCGACCCACGGGTTGACCGCGAAGACGGGCTCGAGCGTGGCGTCGGGCACGTACCGCAGCGACTCGTCGCGCTGCGCGTAGTAGCACATGGACGACCGGACATCGGTCCGGCCGCCCTCGAAGCCCACGGAACCCACGCCGTGCTGGAAGCACTCGTCGAGCAGGTTCACCACCGCGTTCGGGACGCCGCAGACCGTGGCGGCGACCCGCGTCACCGCACGCAGCTGCTCATGCGGAGCGTCGTCCGGCAACCCGTACTCGGCGAGCAGGTCCTGCGCGGGGGTGGCCGTCGGCGGGACGGGGTGCGGCGTCACCATGCCCTTGTCGGCGTCCGGGGACAGGTCCTTGAACACCTCCCCCACAACTACTTCACCGCTAAGGAAAATGCGGCTAGGGTCCCCGGGGTGACGTCGACGCGCGTGGTGATCGCCCTCGGCGGCAACGCCATGACCGGCGCCGACGGCTCCGCCACGCCGGAGGCCCAGCGCGGCGCGATCCGGGAGGCCGCCGGGCACGTCGCCGAGGTGGTCGCCGCCGGTGTCCAGGTGGTGCTCACGCACGGCAACGGGCCCCAGGTCGGCAACCTGCTCGTCAAGAACGAGCTGGCCGCGCACGAGGTGCCGCCCGTCCCGCTGGACTGGAACGTCGCGCAGACCCAGGCCACGATCGGGTTCACCGTCGCCGACGAGCTCGACGCCGCCCTCGCCGCACGCGGCCTCGCCCAGCGCACCGCGGCACTGGTCACCCGCACCCTCGTCGACGCCGACGACCCGCACTTCGCCGAGCCCTCCAAGCCGGTCGGCCGCTTCCTGCCCCGCGAGCGGGCGGAACGGTTCGTCTCGCTCGGGCAGCGGTGGGAGGACCGCGGGGAGAAGGGCTGGCGGCGCGTCGTCGCCTCCCCCGAACCGCTGGCCGTCGTCGACTCCCCCGCCATCCACGCCCTGGCCGCGGCGGGGTTCGTCGTCGTCTGCGCCGGCGGTGGCGGCATCCCGGTGGTCGACGACCACGTGGACGGGCACGCGCTGCGCGGCGTGGAGGCGGTCATCGACAAGGACCTGACCGCCGCGATCCTCGCCCGTGACGTCGGCGCCGACACCCTGGTGATCGCCACCGACGTCCCGAACGTGATGGTCGACTTCGGGACGCCCGACCAGCGCCCCCTGGGCCGGGTCACCGCCGCCGAGCTGCGGGAGCTCGCCGAGGCCGGGCAGTTCGCCCGCGGCTCGATGGGCCCCAAGGTCGAGGCGGCCCTACGTTTCGTGGAGGCAGGCGGAACGCGCGCCGTCATCACCTCGCTCGACCACATCGCCGACGCCGTCCGTGGCGACGACGCCGGCACCGTCCTCACCTCCTCCTGAAGGGAATGCGCATGCCCGCACCGATCGAGGTCCGCAAGGTCCCGCTGCACAACGTCAGCGACGCCTCCGAGCTCGCCAAGCTCATCGACGACGGCGTGATGGACGCCGACCGCGTCGTCGCCGTCATCGGCAAGACCGAGGGCAACGGCGGGATCAACGACTACACGCGGATCATCGCCGACCGCGCCTTCCGCGAGGTGCTGCTCGAGAAGGGCTCGCGGAGCAAGGAGGAGGTCGGTGACATCCCCATCGTGTGGTCCGGCGGCACCGACGGCGTCATCAGCCCGCACGCCACGATCTTCGCCACGCTGCCCGAGGACGCGGTCGAGAAGACCGACGAGCCGCGGCTGACCGTCGGCTACGCGATGAGCGACGTCCTGCTGCCCGAGGACATCGGCCGCGTCGCGATGGTGGAGAAGGTCGCCGAGGGCGTGAAGAAGGCGATGGCGGCCGCCGGCATCACCGACCCGGCCGACGTCCACTACGTGCAGACGAAGACGCCGCTGCTGACGATCGACACGATCCGCGACGCCCACCAGCGCGGGGAGACGACGATCCTGGAGGAGCCGCACGGCTCGATGGACATCTCCAACGGCACGACGGCACTGGGGATCGCGGTGGCGCTCGGCGAGATCGAGATGCCGACGCAGGAGCAGATCATGCGCGACCTCTCCCTGTACTCCTCCGTCGCCTCGTGCTCGTCGGGCGTGGAGCTGGACCGGGCGCAGATCGTCGTCGTCGGCAACGCCCGCGGCCACGGCGGTAGCTACCGCGTGGGCCACTCGGTCATGAAGGACGCACTGGACCAGGACGGCATCTGGGCCGCGATCCGCGACGCCGGCCTGGAGCTGCCCGAGCGGCCGCACCACACCGATCTGGGCGACCGGCTGGTCAACGTCTTCCTCAAGTGCGAGGCCTCGCCCGACGGCAAGGTGCGCGGGCGGCGCAACGCGATGCTCGACGACTCCGACGTCTCGTGGCACCGCCAGATCAAGGCGTGCGTCGGTGGCGTGACGGCGTCGGTGACCGGCGACCCGGCGGTCTTCGTCTCGGTGGCCGCGGTGCACCAGGGCCCGTCCGGCGGCGGTCCGGTCGCCGCGATCGTCAAGGCGTGACGACAGCCCCGGGAGCCCCGGGAGCCCCGCAGCGAGGGGCGAGCGAGGAGCGGACCGGGGCGCGGAGTCGCGCCACGAGCGAGGCGTAAGAGCCCACAGCACGACTTCGGGGAAGCGGGGGTCCGGACCGGCGGTCCGGAGCCCTGCTTCCCCGAAGTCGTCCCCGGGGGTGGTCCGCCCCACCCGGCGCGCCTTCCCCGGCCCGGCGACCAGCGGCCTACGGTTCCGGGACGGCCCGCCCGCGGGCCGGTCCGCCGGTCGACCGCAGGGAGGAACGGGTCGTGCGCTCGTCCACGTCGTCAGGCTCCGCGCCGCTCCCCACGGCGGTCGCCCCGGCCCCCCCGACGCCGCGGCGCGCGCCCGAGCGCGACACCAGCATGGAGGACGCGGCGCGGCAGGCAGGCGTCCTCGCCCAGGCCTCGCGCGAGGTCTCCGACACGTCCGCGGAGGCCGCCGCGACGCTCGCCGAGCTGCGCGCCGCGATCGGCGACATCTCCACGAGCACCGGCCGGGCCTCCGCCATCGCCGAGGAGGCGGTGCGGGACGCGCGCGCCGTCGACGAGCGGATCGCCGCCCTGCAGACCGCCAGCGAGTCGATCACCCAGTTCGTCCGCCTGATCGGCGCGATCAGCCAGCAGAGCCGCTTCCTCGCGCTCAACGCCTCGGTCGAGGCCGCCCGGGCCGGCGACCTCGGCCGCGGCTTCGCCGTCGTGGCCGACGAGGTGAAGGAGCTCGCCGACCGCACCGCCCAGGCCGCCCGCGACATCGACGCCCAGATCACGGCGGTGCAGCGGGAGACGCAGCAGGCCGTGGAAGCGGTGCAGCGGATCACCGGGACGCTCGGCTCCATCGCCGAGGCGCAGGACACGATCGCCGCCGCCGTCGAGCAGCAGCGGGCGGCCACCGACCGCGTCGTCGAGAACGTCGAGCGCGCCGCCGGTGGCTCCGCGCGGATCAGCGACGCCGTCGGGCAGCTGGCCGAGAGCCAGCGGGTGGTCTACGTCCGCCGGGCGCTCGCGGTCGCCGAGCAGCACCTGGCCGACCTGGGCGGCGCAGGCCTCGGCGAGGGCCGCACCTCCCTGACCGTGCGCGACCAGACCACCGGCGCGACGCACACCGCCGCGCTCCCCGACCTCCTGATCGGCGGGCGGCCGCTCGAGCGCAGCGACGACCCCCGCCGGCCGGCCCCGCTCGTCGACGACGTGGTGCGCCAGGTCGGGGGCAGCTGCACGCTGTTCCAGCGCCTGGACGGCGACGGCGGCATGGTCCGGGTCGCGACGACCGTCCTCACCCCGGCCGGGCGGCGCAACGTGGGCACCGCCATCGGGCGCACCGGCCCCGACGGCCGCCCGAACCCGGTGCTCGCGGCGGTCCTCGCCGGCGAGACCTACACCGGTGCCGCGACGGTGGCCGACCGGCCCTACTTCACCGCCTACACCGGACTGCGAGCCCAGGACGGCGCCCTGATCGGCATGCTCTACGTCGGGCTGCCGATGGACGCGATGCCCGGCACCGCCCCGTGACGACGTCCTCCGTCTAGGTTGTCCACCGGACGCGCCGCGTCGCTGGGCGAGCACGAGGGGGATGCGGTGAAGCGGTCACGTCGCGTGAACGCCGCGCTCCCGGCCCTGGTGCTGCTGCTCGTCGTGATCGCGGAGGTCGTCAGCGGCCGTGGGCAGGTGGTCCTGGGGCTCAGCGTCATCGCCCCGCTCGCCTCGGCCACCTTCCTCGGCCGCCGGGCCACGGTGCTCTACGCGGCGGCCGCGTTCGTCGTCGCCACCCTGCTGGGCCTCTACAGCCAGCAGTACACCGCCGAGACGGCGGTGGCGCAGACGATCCGCCTGGTCGCCGTCGCCCTCGGCGGCGCTCTCGCCGTGGTCACCTGCGAGCTGCGGCTGCGCCGGGAGGCCCACGTCGCCCGGCTCGGCGCGGAGGCCGCCGCGACGCGGGCCGCCGTCCGGACCGGGGAGACGCTGCAGCGGGCGCTGCTGGGCGAGATCCCGAGCGTGCCGGGGCTGGAGACGGCCGCGCGCTACCTCCCCGGTGCCCGGGACGCGCAGGTGGGCGGGGACTGGTACGACGCCTTCCCGCTGGCCGACGGGCGGACGATGCTGGTCATCGGCGACGTCGCCGGCCACGATGCGCCCGCCGCGGCCACCATGGCGCAGACGCGCGGCATGCTCCGGGCCCTGGCCCGCGTGGGGCACGGCTCCCCCGCGGCCGCCCTGACCGTGCTGGACGACGTCCTGGCGGGCCTGGGCCTGGACACGCTGGTCACCGTCGCCGTCGCCACGATCGACCCGGAGGGCGTCCCCGCGGGCTCGGTGCCGCTGCAGTGGTCCAACGCGGGTCACCCCCCGCCGGTGGTCGTGCGGGCCGACGGCCGCGTCGAGGTGCTGGAGCGGATGCCCGACCGGCTGCTCGGCGCCGGCCCGGGCGACGGCCCGGCGCGCACCGACCACGACCTGCTGCTGCACCGGGGCGACACGCTGCTGCTCTACACCGACGGGCTGGTCGAGCGCCGCGGCATGACCCTCGACGACGGCACGACCTGGCTGGTGCGGACGCTGCGGGAGCTCGGCCGGGAGCCGCTGGACCGCATGTGCGACGGGCTGCTCAGCGCCCTGGGCAGCCGCGGCGACGACGACATCGCGCTGCTGGCGGTCCGCCTCCCCGCCTGACCGGCGGGCGCGGGTGCCGCGGCGGCCACCATGCCGGACGATGGGTGCCACCGCCGGACACGGACGGTCACCCGCCGGGGACGGCGATGCCGGCATCCCCACGTCAGGAGCCATCATGCGATCTGCCCGCGTGCCCGCCGCCCTGCTCACCGCCGCCCTGCTGACCGCGTGCGGCGGCGACGACCCCGGACCGGGAGGAGGGGAGGCGGCCGGCTTCCCCACGGAGAGCATCCGCCTGCTGGTCCCCTACACCGCCGGCGGGCCGACCGACATCGCGGCGCGGGCCCTGGCGGCGCACATGGAGGAGGAGCTCGGCGAGACCGTCGTCGTGGAGAACCTCCCCGGGGCGTCGGGCGCCACCGCGTACCAGCAGCTGATCCAGTCCGAGGCCGACGGCCACACCCTGTCCATGACGGCGCTGCCGACGGCGGTCCTCAACTACCTGACCAACGACGTCGGCTACACCCGTGAGGACTTCACCCCGATCGGCGTCGTCACGCGCGTGCCGTCGGGCATCGTGGTGCCGGCCGACTCGCCGCACCAGGACCTGGCCTCGCTGTTCGGGGCCGCGCAGTCGGATCCCGACTCGGTCACCGTCGGCACCCCCGGCGCCACGAACACGCACGCCGCCGAGACGCGGCGGATCACCCAGCTCTACGACGTGCCGCTGACGGTCGTCCCGTTCGACGGCAACTCCGAGGTGCAGACGGCGCTGCTGGGCGAGAACGTGACCGCCGGCTTCCTCAACCTCTCCCAGGACGTGCTGCCGGCGATCGAGTCCGGCGACCTCCGCGTCCTCGCCGTCGGCAGCGAGGAGCCGCTGCCGTACGTGGACGCCCCCACCTTCGTCGAGGAGGGGTACCCCGAGCTGGTCCAGAGCACGACCACCTTCGGGGTCATCGCCCCCGCCGGCCTCCCCGACGACGTGCGGCAGACCCTGGAGGACACGCTGCGCAGCGCCGGGGAGGAGCCGGCCGTGGTCGAGACGCTCGACGAGCGCTACGTCCCCGAGGAGTTCATCGGCAGCGCCGGGCTGGAGGAGCTGTTCGCCGAGACCGAGGAGACGTTCCGCGGCGTCCTGGGCGACTGAGCCGGTCACCCTCCTCGGTCGGAGCCGCCACCCACCACGGTCAGGTACCGCCGGGGGACGTCGTCCACCAGCCACACGCCGTTGGCGGAACGGCGGAAGGCGAACCCGTCCGCGGCCATGCCGGCCGCGTCCACCCGGAGCACCACCGCGCGTCCCCGTCGTCCGCCGACGGCCCGGGCGGTGGCGACGTCGGCCGAGAGGTGCACCGCGTGCCGGCGGCCCGGCCGCAGCCCCTCGACCAGGATGGCCGGGAGGAACCGCTCGACCGTGCCGTGGAACAGCTCCTCCGGCGGCGGCTCGGGCAGGTAGCCGAGCTCGACCGGCACGCTGTGCCCCTGGCTCGCCCGGATCCGGGTGCCCGTGTCGTCGAAGGCGAACCTGCGCTTGTCGTTCGCGGCCACGACGTGCTCGAGCTCCTCCCGGGAGATCCCCAGCGCCGCGAGCAGCCGGTCGACGTCGGCCCAGCCGGCCGCGTCCAGGGTGAGGCCCGCCGCGTCGGGGCGGTGGCGCAGCAGGAACGACAGCCGCTTGCTCGTCCGCACGACGTCCACCCCCGCTCCGCCCGCCTCAGCCCCGGCGGAGGAGGACGAAGGCGACGTCGTCGTCCGGGGCGTCGCCCAGCAGCCGCTCGGTGAGCAGGGTCTTCAGCTCCGCGGGGCCCAGGTGGCGGCCCTCCACGAGCGCCGCCGCGGCCCGGTCGATCCCCTCGTCGAGCACCTCGTCCCGCCGCTCCACCAGGCCGTCGGTGTAGAGCAGGAGCGTCGAGCCGGCGGGCAGCGGCCGCTCCACCTCCGGGCGGGCGCCGTCCACCACGGCGAGCGGGAGGCCGCGCGCGTCCTCCAGCAGCAGGCTGGTGCCGTCCTCCTGGACCAGCACCGCCGGCAGGTGCCCCGCGCTGCTGTAGCAGAGGGTGCCGGCGTGGACGTCGATGACGGCGCAGAACATGGTGCTGACGGCGGCGCCGGGCACCATGGCGGCGAACCGGTCCAGCGCCTCGAGCACGTGGGAGGGCGACCGGCTCTCGAGCAGCAGCGCCCGCCCGGCGCTGCGCAGCTGACCCATCACCGCGGCGGCGGGCAACCCGCGACCGACCACGTCACCCACCACCACGCCGTAGCCGCCGTCGGGCAGGTCCACCACGTCGTACCAGTCGCCGCCCACCTCGAGGGTCCCGGTGGCCGGCTCGTAGTGGACGGCGAACCCCTCGGGCAGCACGGTGGGGCCGAGGACCGCCCGCTGCAGGGTGACGGCGACGTCGGTGAAGAACTGCGCCCGCACCCGCTCGGAGCGCGCCCGTTCCTCGGCCCGCCGGCGCTCGGCCGCGACCGCCTGGGCATCGCCGACCGCCGCGGCGACCTGGCCCGCGGCGAGCGTCATGAAGATGCGGTAGTCGTCGTCGAGGGGGAGGTGCGGGCTGGCACCCAGGACCAGGGCGCCGATCGGCCGCTCGGCGCCGGCGGCGGTGAGCGGCAGGACGACGGCGGTGTCGACGTCGGCCTGGCCGGCGGGGCTCGCACCGGCGCTGGACAGTCCGGGCAACCGCGCGGCGAGCCCGGTCACCGTCTGCGCTTCCCCGGTCGCCACGGCCCGGCGCACCCGCTCGGGAATCGAGCTGGTGGCGAGCTCGCCGTCGACGGCGAGGCCCTGGCCGGCGACGAACCGCGGGGCACCGTCGCCCCCGTCCGACAGGTAGACCAGCCCGAACGGGCAGTCGGCCCGGGCGTCGGCCAGCACCCCGAGGGCCGTGGACACCGCCTCGGTCGTGTCCCCGTGCGCGGCCCGGGGGAGGCTGCCGAGCCGCTGGAGGACGCCGAGCCGGCGGGCGGCGAGCACGCGGTGGGTGGTCTCCACGACGGTGTCGAGCAGGCCGACCACCGCGCCGCCCGGCTCCACCACCGGGCTGAACGAGAAGGAGAAGTAGGTCTCCTCCTCGAACCCGTTGCGCGTCATGACGAGGGGCAGGTCCTCGGAGTAGGTGGCCCGCCCGGCCATCACCTCCCCGACCATGGGGTCGAGGGCGCTCCAGATGTCCGACCAGACCTCCCGCGCCGAGCGACCCAGGGCGGCGGGGTGGCGGGCCCCCAGCATCGGGGCGTAGGCGTCGTTGTAGATCATGACGAGCTCCGGGCCCCACATGAGCAGGAACGGGAAGCGCGAGTTCAGCGCGCTGCTCAGTGCGGTCCGGAGCGTCGACGACCACTCTGCCTGCGGCCCCAGGGGGGTGGTCGACCAGTCGTGCTCGAGGACCATGCGCTGCAGCTCCGACCGCGGACCGCCGGGGATCAACTCCGCCAGATGCCTGTTCAGCGCTCCGCTCCCCGCCCGCCCGGGCACGCCTCGCGCCGCCGTCCCGGCGGCCGTTCGCTCGTGCTGCCCGGCATCTTCGCACCCGCGACCGCAGCCGGCGTATTGGGCGCGATCAGAAGCCACCCCGCCGGGTTGCCACCTCGGCCGGGGCGGGATCGCCGCACCGGCCCCGCCGAACGGGCGATCGAGGCCGGTGCGCAGGTCTCGCAGCGGTCAGCGGGAGTAGTACTCAACCACGAGCTGCTCCTCGCAGACGACGGGCACCTCCTCGCGGGTGGGGGTCCGCTCGTAGCGGCAGACCAGGTCGGCGAGGTGCACCTCGAGGTACGTCGGCGCCTCGGCGTGCGCCCCGGAGGCGGCGACGACGAACGGGTCCTTGGCACGCGACTTCTCGGCGATCTGCACGAAGTCGCCCGGGTCGAGCCGGTAGGAGGGGCGGTCGACGCGCTTGCCGTTGACCAGCACGTGCTGGTGGGTGACGAACTGGCGGGCCTGGTAGATGGTGCGGGCGAAGCCGGCGCGCAACACGGTCGCGTCCAGGCGCGACTCGAGGTCCTGGATCAGCGCCTCGCCGGTCTTGCCGCCGGTGCGCTTGGCGCGGTCGAAGGCGGCTCGCAGCTGGGTCTCGCTGATGTCGTACTGCGCCCGGAGCCGCTGCTTCTCCTTGAGGCGGGTGGAGTAGTCGCTGTCCTTGCGACGCTTCCGCCCGTGCTCGCCCGGCGGGTAGGGGCGGCGCTCGAAGTACGGGACGCACTTCGGGGTGAGCGGGATGCCCAGCGCGCGGCTGAGCCGGACCTTGGGACGGGGGGTGTTCACTGGGGACCTCCGGTTTGGTTAGGCTCACCTTACTACTCCTCCACGAGCTCCCGAGGTGGTCCATGACGGCCGGCCCGACCCACCCGCCCACGGCCGTCGACCGGCAGCCGCCCGCCGCCGAGCGCGCCCGAACCGTCGCGATCCGCCCGGCCGCCACGCTGCACCTGGCGGGGGCCGGCTCCTGCCAGGTGCGCGCGGCGACCACGACCGCCGGCGGCGACGTCCTGCTCGTCGTCCCCACCGACGGCGGCGCGATGGCGGCGCTGCGCCGCTCGCCGCTGGGCGACGCCCCCGCCCGGCTCACCGTCGCCGACCGCGCCCCCTTCCCCCTGCGCCTCCCCGTCCGGGGGCTGGTGCAGCTGACGGGCTGGCTCGCGCCGGTGGCCGAGCCGGAGGTGCCGCGGCTGCTGCTCGACTTCGCCGAGTCCACGCCGGCGGACGCGTTGTTCGAGGTGGGGCTCGGCGCGACGCTGGTGCGGCTGGACCTCGCCGAGGTGGAGCTCGAGGAGTCCGGCACCCGCGCCGTTGTGGACCCCGACGACTTCCGCGCCGCCCGGCCCGACGCGGTCAGCGGCGCGGAGACCGAGCTGATGTCTGCCCACCGGGAGCCGCTGGGCCGGCTCTGCGCGCGCGTGCAGGACTGGGCCGGGCGGCGCGACGACGTGCGGCTGCTCGGGCTGGACCGGTTCGGCGTCCGGTTCCGGGTGCAGGGCCGCAGCGGCTGCTCCGACCTGCGGGTCCCCTTCACCGAGGCTCTGGACGACGTCGAGGGGTTCGCCGCCGCCGTCGACCACCTGCTCACCTGCGGCCCCGCCTGACCGCGCTCGGCCTTCCCGGTCGCTGATCGCGACGACACGCCGGGACGGGGGTTCGCCGCCAATGCAGCCCGATGCCCGGCTCGCCCCACTAGCCTGCGCGCGATCCAAGACGCGTCCGTTCTAGTAGGAGGAGGGGCCAGGGATGCTGGAGAACCCGGGGGTGGACTACCCGGAGGCGCGCACCGTCGTCGACCTTCTCGCCACGAGCAGGGGCGACGTGCTGATCAGCCTCGTCGAGTCCTCGGACCCCACCGAGATCGTCGTGTCCATCGGCGAGGACCGCACGCGACGGCGGGTCCGCCTGGACGTCGGCGAGCACGTCGAGGTGCTCTGGCGCGGACCCGAGGAGCTCCGCTCCCTCCCCACCGAACTGGTCGCGGCGGAGCTCCACCCGGCGCAGTGGCGGCTGCGCCCCGTCGGCCCGTCCACCCGGGGTCAGCGGCGGTCCGCGGTCCGCGCGCCGCTGAGCCTGCAGGTGCAGATGGCGGTCGGACCGGACGTCCTGAACGGCCTGACCGTGGACATCAGCGAGGGCGGCATCCGGGCGCTCTTCTCGCCGCCCGACCCGGCGCGCGCGTCCGCGTCGCAGCCCGCGGCCGAGCAACTGGTGGCCGAGCAGCCGGTGGCCGAGCAGCCGGTGGCCGAGGACGCACCCCCCGCGGAACCGGAGAGCCCGCTGCGCCTCGGGGCGGTGCTCCCGCTGGTCGTCTGCCTGGAGGACGGCGAGCAGCTGCCCTGCCGCGGTGAGGTGATCCGGCGGATCCCGCGGCAGGATCGCGGCATCGAGCTGAGCCTGCGGTTCGTCGACATGCCGGAGAAGACCCAGGACCTGGTCCGCCGGCACGTCTTCGCCGGGCTGCGGTCGCTGCGGGCCCGCGGCCTGCTCTGATCCGGCCCCCGTCCGGTGGCACCGGCCGCCCCTGACCCGACGCTCCCCCGAGCGCGACGAACCCGTGGTCATCAGCCCTGCCCATGGCCACGGGTTCGTCGCGCTGGGGGGCTCAGGCGGTGCGGGCCTCCTCGGCCAGCGCCGCCAGCGCCTGCTCGAAGCACTGCTGCGGAGGCTGCACCAGCCCGGCGCCCACCTGGCCGGTGCCTGCGACCCGCCCCGCCATCCCGGTGTTGATCTGCGGCAGCCAGCCGGTGCGGGCGACCTTCAGCACATCGATCCCGGTGGGCGAGCCGCGGAAGCCCATGATCGGGATCTGCATCGCCGGGTTCTCCGCGAGCGTCAGCTGGTACATGCGCTCGGTGGTGGCGAGCGCGTCCGGCACGGTGCCGCCGACGAACCGGACGATCGCCGGCGCCGCGGCCATGGCGAAGCCGCCGATGCCGTAGGTCTCCATGATCGCGGAGTCGCCGATGTCGGGGTTGGCGTCGTCCGGGCCGTAGTCGCCGAGGAACAGGCCGACCGGGGTGTTCGCCGGGCCGGTGAACCAGCGGTCGCCGGTGCCCGAGGTCTGGATGCCGAACTCGGTGCCGTTGCGCGACATGACGGTGAGCATCGTGGAGCCCGGGATGTTCCTGGCCGCGTCCAGCGCGAGCTTCGCCGTCGGCATGCCGAGGTTGAGGAAGAAGTGCTCGTTGCCGCCGATGAAGCGCAGCACGTCGGCGATGTCGGACGAGGGGGCGCCGCTGGCCACGATCGACGGCGAGAGCTCGCGCAGCGCCATCAGCGAGCCGGCGCGGTTGCGGTTGTGCCCCTCGTCGCCCATCTGCAGCATCTGGGCGAGCACGCCCTTGACGTCCAGCGGGTCGTTGCCGGCGTCGATCGAACCGCGCACGGCCTTGGACAGCACCGGGCCGAGGACGTCGCGCATCCACCGCAGCCGGATCTGGACCTCCTCGTTGAAGGCACCCATGCGCAGCACCTTGCCGAGGCCCTCGTTGAGGTTGCAGAACGCCTGGCCGCCGGTGACCGGGTCCTCCAGGCACCACATCCACATCGACGGGCTGGTCACGCCGGCCATCGGCCCGACGGTGCGGTGGTGGTGGCAGGGCTCGAGGGTCACCGCGCCGGTGGAGAGGAGGATCTCGGCCTCCTCGACGTCGTCGGCCCAGCCCTCGAACAGGCAGGCCCCGACCAGCGCGCCGCGCATGGGGCCCGAGGCGTTCTCCCACTCCAGTGGCGGGCCGGAGTGCAGGAGCGTGCGGTCGGTGAGGCCGATGACCTCGCGCGCGGGGCGGACGTCCACCAGCAGCGAGCCCGCGGCCATCAGCCGCTCGACGGCGGTGCGGTTCGCGGTGGCGCGGCGGGGGTCCAGGGCCAGCGCGGCGAGGTCGGCCGCGTCGCCGAAGCCCGGCGGGCGCCAGTCGACGTCCTGGACGTCGGCGCCCTGCGCGCGCAGCGCATCGGAGAAGACGTCGACGCCGGCGGCGACGATCGCCGGCGGGCCGGAGAGCAGGTTCTGCAGGCTCATGCGGTGGCTCCCAGCAGGTCGAGGGCGTACCGCGTGGCCGCGGCGTTGGAGGAGAAGACCGCGGCTCCCGCGGTGGCGAGGGCGTCGGCCTGCCGGGACCAGCCCTGCGGGTCGCCCTCGGTGCCGATCAGCGCGACGACGACCGGCAGCGCGCGCCGCTCGCGGGCGGCGGTGAGCGCGGGCACGAGCGCGCCGGCGGGGTCGGGGTCGGCGCCGTACCCGAGGACGACGTCGAGCAGCAGGACGGCGGGCTCGTCGGAGGCGGCCAGCGCCTCGATCGCCTCCAGCCGCAGCGTCGGGTCGATCATCGGGTGCGCGCGGCCCACCGTGAGGGCGTCGTCGCCGAAGTCGACGACCAGGTGGCCGGTGGCGGACAGGTCCGTACCCAGGTCGAGATCGGGCCGCAGCGGGATGTTGGAGCGGATGCCACCCAGCGCCGGGGAGGCCAGCAGCATCGCCTCGTCGGCGAGCGTGCCGCCGGAGTAGAGCCCCTTAAGCGCCGCGCCCGGGACGGCGGCCTCGGCGGGGCCCGGGCGCGACGGCCACACCGGCACGTCGAGCCCCATGTCGGCGAGGAGCGCCTCGACGGCGGCGGTGAGGTCGGGGGTCTCGGGCGAGAGGACGGCGGAGCGCACCGGCACGGAGAGCTGCCCGGCGGCGTCGGTCACCGCGGCGGCGACCGAGGGCGCGGGCGGCTTGGAGACCAGCAGCACCCGCTCGGTGGCGGGGTCGGCGTCGAGGGCGGCGAGCGCGTCGAGGGTGGCCAGCCCGCCGACCTCCTCCTTGAGGTCGCGCCCGCCCACGCCGAGCACGTGCGAGACGCCGACCCCGGCCATGTCCAGCAGGCAGGACACCTGCTGCGCACCGGTGCCGCTCGCCGCGACCAGGCCCACCGGGCCGGGGCGGACGACGTTGGCGAACCCCAGGGCGACGCCGGAGACGATCGCCGTCCCGCAGTCGGGCCCCATCACCAGCACGCCGGCCTGGTGCGCGGCTCGCTTGAGCGCGACCTCGTGCTCGACCGGGACGCCGTCGGAGAAGACCAGCACGCTGCGCCCGGCGGCGATCGCGTCGGCGGCCTCGGCGACGGCGTACTGCCCGGGCACGCTGACGATCGCCAGGGCGGGCGACTCGGGGGAGAGCTCGTCGAGCCCCGCGCCGATGGTGCGGTGCGGGACCGCGGCGGCGCTGCCGGTGGAGCGCTCGCGCTCGGCCAGCGCGGCGTCGACGTCGGCGAGCGCGGCGGCGAGCGTCTCGTCGTCGGCGGCACGGACGGCGACCAGCAGCTGCTCGGGGCTCGTCGGCTCCTCGGGGGCCAGGCCCATGCCGGCGGCGAGCTCGAGGTTGAGCGGGGTGGCCATGGCGACGAGGACGGCGGAGACGCCCTCGCGCGCGCCGATCCGGCGGCTCACCTGCATGAGCTTCACCGAGTCGGCGTAGACGCCGGATCGCAACTGCACCGAGACCGCGGCGTCTCCACCGGAGGGGGTTGAGGGGCTCATCCTCGAAACCGTACCGATGGATCTCTCAGCGGTGAAGTATCGGCATCTCAGTGCAACAATGATTTAGCACTGAGGTACTTCCGCGACACCTGGGAGCCGTGCCACATTGGCGCCTCCCGGTGCGGGCACACCCCCGTCGACCAGCACCGGACCACATCGGAAGTGCACGTCGAGGAGGCACTCATGTCGTTCGGGTGGAAGCTCTACGGGGACGGTAAGACGCCCCCACTGGGAGAGGCCGTCGCCCCCGACGAACGCCTCTCCTGGCCGCGCACCGCCGGGATCGGCGCGCAGCACGTCGTCGCGATGTTCGGGGCGACCTTCGTCTTCCCGATCATCATGGGCCTGGACCCCAACCTCGCCATCATGATGAGCGGCGTCGCCACGATCATCTTCCTGCTGATCGTGAAGAACCGGGTACCGAGCTACCTGGGCACCAGCGCCGCCTTCGTCGGCGGTGTGGCGGCGATCCGGGCCAACGGCGGTGACTCGAGCGACGTCGTCGGCGCGCTGCTGATCGCCGGCATCGTCCTGGCCCTCGTCGGTGTGCTGATCCACTTCGCCGGGCTCGGGCTGATCAACAAGGTGCTGCCCCCGGCCGTCACCGGCGCCGTCGTCATGCTGATCGGCTTCAACCTCGCCCCGGTCGCCGCGGGCATCTACTGGCCGCAGGACCAGTGGGTCGCCCTGGCCACGATGACGTTCGTGATCGTCGCCTCGCTGGCGCTGCGCGGCTTCCTCGCCCGCATCTCGATCCTGCTGGGCCTGATCTTCGGCTACCTGCTCTCGGTGCTGCTGGACGTCACGGCCGGCCCGATCACCTCGCCCGACGGCACCGGCGCCGAGTCCACCCGCGACCGGATCAACTTCGACTCGGTCGCCGACGCCGACTGGTTCGGCCTCCCCGACTTCACCGGGCCGACCTTCTCGCTGAACTTCAGCCTGCTGGTCATCCCCGCGGTGATCGCCCTGGTGGCGGAGAACGCCGGCCACGTCAAGGCGGTCGCGGAGATGACCAAGCGCGACCTCGACCCGTACATGGGCCGCGCGGTCGCGGCCGACGGCATCGCGACCGTCGTCGCCACCTCGGTCGGCGGCTCCCCCACCACCACCTACGCCGAGAACATCGGCGTCATGGCGGCCACCCGCGTCTACTCGACGGCGGCCTACTACGTCGCGGCGCTCGTGGCGATCCTGCTGGGGCTGATCCCCAAGTTCGGCGCGCTGATCAGCATCGTCCCCGGTGGGGTGCTCGGCGGGATCACCGTCGTCCTCTACGGGATGATCGGCCTGCTCGGCGCCAAGATCTGGAAGGAGAACCGGGTCGACTTCGCCAACCCGATCAACCTGGTGCCGCTGGCCGCCGGGATCATCATCGGCATCGGCAACGTGACCCTGGTCTTCTCCGACGAGTTCTCGCTGACCGGCATCGCCCTCGGGTCGATCGTCGCGGTCGTCGCCTGGCACGTCGCGCGGGCGCTGGCGCCGGCCGACATGAAGGCCGCGCTGCTCCGCGAGGGCGCGCACCCGGCCGCGGGCAGCACCTTCGGCCACGACGCCGGCGACGAGGTCAGCTCCGACCCGTCGTCGGTCGACGAGGTGGGCCGCCCCGGCGTGCTGGGTGGCAACACCCCGGGGACGGACAGCCGCAACCGCTGACCCGTTCTCCCGCCGCCCCCGGCGCCCGGACCCACCGTCCGGCACCGGGGGCGGCGTGCGTCTGCGGACGGGCGTCGGCCACCGGCGCCGCCGCCCGGAACCGTCCGCTACGGAAACTCGCGACGAAGTTTTAGCACTGAGGTACTTTCGCCCACCCTCCCGCCGGTGACAGAGTGACGTCTCGCAGCGAGCACGGAGGTGACCGGAGCCGGTGAAGCCCGCCCCCTTCCGCTACGCCGATCCCAGCACCCTGGGAGAGGCCCTGGCGGTCCTGTCCGACGAGGGCGCCAAGGTGCTCGCCGGTGGCCAGTCCCTGCTGCCGCTGCTCTCCATGCGCCTGGCGGCGCCGACCACGCTGGTCGACATCAACCGGATCCCCGGTCTGGACACCGTCGAGGTGACCGACGACGGCGTGACGGTGGGGGCGCTCGTCCGCCACGGCGCACTGCTCCGGCACGAGGGCGCCGCCGGGGCGCAGCCGCTGCTGGGCCGCGCCACCGCCAACGTCGCCCACCCGGCGATCCGCAACCGGGGCACCACCGTGGGCTCGATCGCCCACGCCGACCCCTCGGGCGAGATGACCTCGGTGCTGGCGCTGACCGACGGCTCGGTCACCGTGGCGACGACGGCCGGCACCGAGCAGGTCGGCTGGCGCGACTTCTTCGTCGGGCCGCTGGAGACCTCGATCGCCCCCGGCGCCGTCGTCACCGCGGCAACCTTCCCCGCGCTGCCGCCGCGCTCGGGCACCGCCTTCGCGGAAGTCGCGCGGCGCAAGGGCGACTACGCGGTCTGCGGAGCCGGCGTCGTCGTCACCCTCTCCGAGGACCGGCGGGTGGAGCGCGTGCTGGCCTCCTACGTCTCGGTGGGGCTGACCCCCGAGGTGCACGACCTGACCGAGGCCGTCGCCGGGGTTCCGGTGGAGAAGGCCGACTGGGCCGCCGCCGGGGCGCTCGCGCGCACCCTGGTCGACCCGGACACCGACATCCACGCCAGCGCCGACTACCGGCGCCTGCTGGTGGGGGTGCTCACCGAGCGAACGCTGACCTCGGCGGCTGCCGAGGCCGGGGAGAAGGCGACATGACCAGCATCGACACCGAGCGGACCATCACCGTCACCGTGAACGGTGTTCCACGTGAAGCGACCGTACCGGTGCGCCGGCTGCTCTCCGACGCGCTGCGCCACGACCTCGGGCTGACCGGCACGCACGTCGGCTGCGAGCACGGCGTCTGCGGGGCCTGCACGGTGGTCGTGGACGGGGCCCCGGTGCGCTCGTGCCTGATGCTCGCCGTGCAGGTGGACGGCGCGGAGGTGCGCACGGTCGAGGGGCTGGCGCGCGGGGACCACCAGGGCGGGCAGGTGCTGCACCCGGTCCAGGAGGCCTTCCGCGAGTGCCACGCCCTGCAGTGCGGCTTCTGCACGCCGGGCTTCCTCATGACGATCGCGGCCGGGCTCGAAGGGCGCGACAACTCCGAGGAGCTCACCGAGGAGGAGGTCGACGACATGGTCGGCGGCAACCTCTGCCGGTGCACCGGCTACGCCAACATCAAGAAGGCCGTGCACCACGCGGCCGCCGCGATGCGGGACGGCGACGCATGACCACCAAGCTCTTCGGCGAGCCGGTCCGCCGGCGGGAGGACCAGCGGCTGATCACCGGCAAGGGCCGCTACCTGGACGACATCGGGCACAACGCCCTGGCCGCCGCCTTCGTGCGCTCGCCGCACGCGCACGCCCGGATCGTCTCGATCGACGTGGACGAGGCGCTGGACGTCGAGGGCCTGGTGGCGATCTACACCTACGAGGACCTCACCGGCCCGATGGCCGAGCCGCTGCCGGTCCTCATCCCCCACCCCCAGCTGCACTCACCCCGCACGGGGTTCCCGCTGGCGAACGGCGAGGTCAACCACGTCGGCGAGCCGGTGGTCATGGTCGTGGCCACCGACCGGTACGTCGCCGAGGACGCCTGCGACCGCATCGTCGTCACCTACGAGGAGCTGCCCGTCGTCGTCGGGGTGGACGCCGCGCGCGCCGCGGAGCACGCGGTGCACGAGGAGATCCCCGACAACGTCGCGGCCCGGCACCACCAGGAGACCGGCGACGTCGAGCCGGTGCTGGCCTCCTCGCCGCGGACGCTCTCCTTCACCCAGTACATCGAGCGCAGCGCCTGCATGCCCATGGAGGGGAAGGGCGTGCACGCGAAGTGGGACGCCGACGACTCCTCACTGCGGGTCTACACGAGCACCCAGGCGTCGACGTCGGTGCGCGCGGCGATCGCGGCGAAGCTGGAGCTCTCGCTGGACACGGTCGAGGTGATCGCGCCCGACGTCGGCGGCGGGTTCGGCGTGAAGATCGTCCACCCGTGGCCCGAGGAGCTGCTGGTGCCGATGGCCGCCATCGCCCTGGGCCGCGAGGTGAAGTGGACCGAGGACCGGCGCGAGCACTTCATCGGCTCGGCCCACGAGCGCCAGCAGCGGCAGGAGATCACCGTCGGCTACGACGACGAGGGCCGGGTCACCGCTCTCGACGTCCACATCTGGCACGACAACGGCGCCTACACGCCCTACGGGATCATCGTGCCGATCGTGACGGCGACCCAGCTGGTCGGGCCGTACGCGATCCCGGTGTACCGGGTGATCGTGGAGTCGGTCTTCACCAACACCGTCATCGTGACGCCGTACCGCGGCGCCGGGCGGCCCCAGGGCTGCTACGCGATGGAGCGGACGATGGACCGCATCGCCGACGAGCTGGGCCTGGACCGGGCACTGGTGCGCGAGCGCAACCTGATCCGGCCCGACCAGTTCCCCTACGACCACCACCTGACGTTCCAGGACGGCCGGCCGGTCATCTACGACTCGGGCGACTACCCGGGGCTGCTGGAGAAGCTGAAGGCGCTGGTCGGCTGGTCGGCGGCCGAGGAGCTCCGGGCCGACGCCGAGGCGCGCGGCCGGCTGCTCGGCGTCGGGATGGCGCTGTACGTGGAGGGCACCGGCCCCGGGCCGTACGAGGGCGGGCACGTGCAGGTCCTGGGCAGCGGCAAGGTGCTGGTGTCGACCGGTCTCACCTCGCAGGGCCAGGGGCACGAGACGGCCTTCGCGCAGATCGTCGCGAGCGAGCTCGGGGTGCCGATCGAGGACGTCGAGGTGACCACCGGGGACACCCGGCGCTTCGGGTACGCCGTCGGCACGTTCGCCTCCCGGGCCGCGGTGATGAGCGGCAACGCGATCGCGCTGGCCGCCCGCGGGGTGCGGGAGAAGGCGCTGCGGATCGCCGCAGACGTGCTGGAGGCCTCGCCGGAGGACCTCGAGATCGACGAGGGCCTGGTGCAGGTGAAGGGCGTGCCGGGGACATCCATCCCGCTGCGCACCGTCGCCGTCCTGTCCAACCCGCTGCGCTACGCCTTCGACGAGGCGGCCAAGCAGGCGACGCAGTTCGCCAAGGCCGGCGACGACGACAAGCCGCCGGTCGCCGTGGGCGACGCGCCGGGGCTGGAGCACCGCGACTACTACTCGCCGATCCGGTCGACGTTCGCGTCCGGCGCGCACGCGGCGATCGTGGAGATCGACCCGGCGACGTGGGAGATCGACGTCGTGAAGTACGCCGTCGTGCACGACTGCGGCAACGTGGTGAACCCGATGATCGTCGAGGGGCAGGTGCACGGTGGCGTCGCCCAGGGCATCGGCGGCGCGCTGTACGAGCGGATGGCCTACGACGCCGACGGACAGCTCCAGAACGCCTCGTTCATGGACTTCCTGATGCCGTATGCCTCCGAGGTGCCCGACATCGACATCGACCACCAGCAGACGCCCTCGCCGCTGAACCCGCTGGGGATCAAGGGCGCCGGCGAGGCCGGTGTGATTCCGGGGACGGCGGCGCTCGCCTCGGCGATCGAGGACGCGGTGGGCCGGCGGATCGCCTCGATGCCGATCTCCCCGACCGAGCTGTACGACCTGGTGCGTTCCCCTGATTCGGAGATGACCGCCACGGCCGGGCGCCGGGCGGGGACTGGAGTGATGGCGTGAAGCTCGACGGCTCTGCGGTGCTGCACGGCGACCCCGAGAAGGTGTGGGCCGTCATCACCGACCCGGCGGTGCTGGCGCGCACGATCCCCGGCTGCGAGACCCTGGAGCAGGTCGGGGACGACGAGTACAAGATGAACGTCTCCGTCGGCGTGGGGGCGATCAAGGGGACCTACGCGGGCGAGGTGCGCCTGTCGGACCAGCAGCGGCCGTCCTCCTACGTGATGCACGCATCCGGCGCGGGCGCCCCGGGGAACGCGCGGGCGACGGTGCGGATCGACCTGTCCCCCGCCGAGGACGGCGCGACGAACCTGACCTACTCCGCGGACGCCGTCATCGGCGGCCCCGTGGCGGGCGTGGGGCAGCGGATGATCACCGGCGTCGCCAAGCGGATGGCCGGGCAGTTCTTCAAGGCGATCGACGCGGAGCTGACCGGTGCCGCGGTGCCGGCGGTGGCGGTGCCGTCCGCGGCCGCGGTGAGCTCGACGGCGGAGGCGGACACGGCGGCCAAGCACCCCGCCCCGGCGGCCGAGGCCGCGCCGGCGGTGTTCGCCGGCCGCGCCGCCGCTCCGGCCGGTGTGGGCGGCGACGTGCAGACCCTGGCGCTCGGCGCCGTGGGTGGCGCGGTGCTGACGCTGATCGGCATCCTGGTCGGCTACCGCCTCGGTCGCCGCTGAGCCCGGGGCACGGGCGCCCCGGCCGGGCCCTCCTGGTCGCCGCGGCGCCGCGGCAGCACTGCCCGGACCAGTCGCCCTCTGCCCACCAGGAGTGGGCAGAGGGCGACCGCCCGAGCCGACGGGCGGCGGTGGGGGACCCGAGCCCCGCTACTGGCGGTGCGGCGGGTGCTCGGCCCGCCACTCGTCGAAGGCGGCGAGGAACGAGTCGGCCATCCGGTGCTCGGTGAGCAGTTGCTCGCGGTCGCGCTCGTCGACCATCCGCTCCGCCAGCGCGCCCGTGTTCATCTTGATCGCACGGAAGTACGGAATGAACGACTGCGGCTTGAAGGCCCGTTCCGTGGGCTGCGGCTCGACGTCCGGCTCCCAGGGCAGGACCGGTACCGGGTCGAGGCCCAGCGACTCGAGGGCGGAGAGGACCGGCTCGTCGTCCGGGCGGTCGGTGAAGTCGCGCGACAGCTCGCGGAACACCTCCCGACCGTCCGGCGCCACCGCGACGAGGAGCGGCTTGAAGATCTGCCGATCCGGGTTCCACGCGTCCAGCGGCTTCGCCAGCCGCGAGCCGTCCGGATCGCTCACCCACCGGAACGGCAGGTGCCAGGTGCGGTTCATCGCCGCCTGCACCTCAGGTGGGTCGGTGGAGGCGAGCACCACCTCGGTGCCGGCGTCGGCGAGGCGGGAGGTCGACCGGGCCAGGCGGACCGCCTGGGCGCAGCAGTACGGCTACCAGTCGCCCCGCAGGCCGATCAGGAGCAGGGCGGCGCGCTCGTCGGAGCGCAGGGAGAGCAGGTCGGCGGGTTCCATCGCCCGAGCCTAGGGAGGGCGGCCCCCGGCCCGCCTCCCGACGCAGCCCAGGTTTCCGAGGTGCCCGCGCCGGAACAGGACGGGGGACGCACGCGCTGACGACGGCGGACGCCCGACGAAGGAGACCCCCGCATGGCCAAGACCTGGTTCATCACCGGCGCATCCCGCGGCTTCGGCCGCGAGTGGTCGATCGCCGCCCTCGAACGCGGTGACAACGTGGCCGCCACCGCCCGCGACACGGCGAGCCTCGAAGGCCTGGTGCAGCAGTTCGGCGACCGGGTGCTGCCGATCCGGCTCGACGTCGACGACCGGGACGCCGTCTTCGCGGCCGTGCAGCAGGCGCGCGAGCACTTCGGCGGGCTCGACGTCGTCGTCAACAACGCCGGCTACGGCCAGTTCGGCATGGTGGAGGAGATCAGCGAGGCCGAGGCCCGCGCCCAGTTCGACACCAACGTCTTCGGGGCCCTGTTCGTCACCCAGGCGGCGCTGCCCCACCTGCGCGCCCAGGGGTCGGGCCACATCCTCCAGGTGAGCAGCATCGGCGGGATCAGCGCCTTCCCGAACATCGGCATCTACAACGCCTCCAAGTGGGCGCTGGAGGGTTTCAGCCAGTCACTGGCCGCGGAGGTCGCCGGCTTCGGCATCAAGGTCACGATCATCGAGCCCGGCGCCTACGCCACCGACTGGGCCGGATCCTCGGCACGGCACGCCGCCCCGGAACCCGCCTACGACGACTTCCGGGTGCAGGCCGCGGAGGCGCGCAAGGCCCGCGCCGGCAACCCCGGTGACCCGCTGGCCACCCGCGAGGCCGTGCTCCAGCTGGTCGACATGGAGGATCCGCCGCTGCGCGTCTTCTTCGGCGACGGCCCGCTGTCGATCGCCACCCGCGACTACGAGTCCCGGCTGGCCGAGTGGCGCGCCTGGGAGCCGCTGTCCAAGGCTGCGCACGGCCCGAAGCGCTGACGTGGCAGGGGCCCCTCCCGAGCGGAGGGGCACCGCTCGCCCGGTTCCTATCCCGCGTGCTGGGGCGCGCGCGACCGGGTCGCCTCGTCGTCCGACCCCGGCGTGCCGGTGCCCGTGGTGATGCGGCGCCGCAGGCTCTCCGCGGCGTAGCGGTCCCAGGACGCCGAGCAGACGTCGAAGCACTCGTCGGCGGGGGTCAGCCCGGCGTGGGTGAACCGGAGCTCCGTCCCCCCGTCCACGGCGGAGACGTCGAACCGGATCGCGGTGTCCTTCCACTCCCGCTGGTCCTGGACGAACCCGAACCAGTTGTCGACCACCCGCCAGACGACCGTCCGGCCGGGCACCAGCTCCTCGACCCTCATGCGCACGCGGTGGACGCCCGCCACCTCGTACCCGAACTCGTCCCCGACCGCCTCGGCGCTGCCCTGGACCTGGGTCATCCACCAGCTGCGGACGTCGGCGACGGCCTCGGTCACCTCCTCCGGCGTGCGGTTGACCGTGAAGCTCGTCTCGTCCATGGCGCTCCGATCAGCGAGGGACTTGCATGACGCAAGTCACTCTAGGGAGCGCGCTTTCGTGATGCAAGTGGCTGGGTACGCTGGTCGGCATGCTGGGCAGGACGTACGACGCCGAGGTGTGCTCCATCGCGCGGGCGCTCGAGGTGGTCGGTGAGCGCTGGAGCGTGCTGATCGTCCGGAACGCGCTGTTCGCCGGGTCGACGCGGTTCGGCGACTTCCAGCGGAGCCTGGGCATCGCGACCAACGTCCTGGCGTCGCGGCTCGACGGCTTCGTGGCCGCCGGCATCATGGAGCGGCGCCGCTACTCCGAGCAGCCCGAGGCCTACGAGTACCTCCTCACGGCCAAGGGCCGCGACCTCGCCCCGGCGCTCATCGCGCTCACCGAGTGGGGCGACCGCTGGGCAGCCCCCGACGGCCCGCCGGTTCTCTACCGCCACGCGACCTGCGGATCGGCCGTCACCCACGAGGTGGTCTGCGCGACCTGCGGCCCGGTCGACGAGCCGGCCGAGGTGCGGGCGCTGCCCGGGCCGGGCATGCCTGCCGACCGCCGGCAGCGCATGGAGCAGCGCGCCGCCGGCCGGTAGGCGCAGCGCGCCGCGAGGTGACTACCCAGCCGGCCACCGCGGAGACGACCCAGCCGGCGAGCACGAGCACCGACTACCTCACCGGTTCCCCCTGGCCGAGCTCCAGCGTTGCCTGGACCGGACGCCACACCGGCGGCTCAGCCGACGAGCAGCCGCCGGGTCTGCCGGCCCAGGGCGACCAGCGCGCCGTCCTCCGCGCGCAGCTCCACGTCGTCGACCGCCACGTCGTCGTCGCACCACACGGTCCGCTGGTCCACCCGCACCCACGCCCCCGTCGCCGGCACCGGCCCGGCCAGGTGCGCGGTCAGCTCCACGGTCGGCATGGCCGCGGGCAGGGTGCGGACGGCGAACAGCGACGGCGGGAGCGCGTCCAGGAGCACGCCCAGCTGAACCAGGGGCGCCAGCTCCGCGCCCCGGATGCGCACCCACGCGTGCAGCCGCGGCTCGACACCACCCCCCAGCGGGCGCGCAGCCCCCAGCGCCCGGATCTCGGTGTGCTCCGCCACGGGCACGTACTCGCGCGGCAGCTCGAACGGGACGCCGTCGGCCACCCGGGGCTGCTCCGCCGGCGCCCCGTGCTCGACGCCCGGCGACGCCGGGCGGGCCAGCGTGAGGACCTGCGCGACCGCTCTCAGCTCGCCGCCCTGCCGCAGCTCGGCGCGCACGCTGCCCGTGCGGCCGGCCCGATCGGCGACGGCGCCCACCTCGGCCTCGAGGTCGGCGGCGACCCCGCCGGTGAGGTGCGCGGTCACCGCGCGCGGTGCGGCCCCCGCGAGCTCGCCGGCCGCGGCCAGCAGGTGGCCGACGACCAGCCCACCCTGCGTGCTGGTGAACGACCGCCAGGTGGGGTCGAACGAGAGCCGGCGTCCGGCGGTGGTCACGGCGGTCATGGGGCTTCCTCTCGGGCAACGGGACGGAGATCGGGGTGCCGGGCGCGGCCGATGGCGAGCGCCAGCGCGCTGGCCCCGGCGGCGAGGACGACGACGAGCAGCCAGCCGCGGTCGGCGCCGGGGAGCTCGCCGCCGCTGCGGGCGACCGCGGCCAGCAGCAGGGCGACGCCGAGGGTCGCGCCGAGCTGCCGGGCGGCGCCGAAGGTGGCGGTCCCGGTGGCCAGGGCGCCCGGGGCAGGGCGGACGCCGCCGCCGCCGAGAGGTTGGTCAGCGTGAGCCCGACGCCCAGCCCGGCGAGCAGCTGCCCGGGCAGGAAGGCGGTCAGGTACTCGGCCTCGGCGCCCACCTCGGTGAGCCACCACAGCGACCCGAGCGCGAACAGCGCCGTCCCGGCCGCCGCCACGACCCCGCAACCCACCCGGGCCCCCAGCCGCCCGGCCGGCACCGCCGCCAGCGCGGCCAGCAGCGGGCCCGGCACCAGCGCGAAGCCGGCCTCGACCGCGGTGTAGCCCCAGCCGCCGGTCAGCCAGAGGACGTTCCCCAGCAGCATGGCGGCGAAGGCGGCCATGAAGGCGGCGATCGACAGGCAGGCCAGCGAGAACGCCCGCGCCCGGAACAGCCGCAGCGGCAGCACCGGCACCGTGCCCGCCGGGGCCCGGGCCGCCCGGACGACGACGAGCACGGCGCCGACCACGGCCGAGGCGAACGACCCGATCACGACGGCGTCGTCCCAGCCCCGCTCGGGGGCGTCGACCAGGGCGTAGGCGAGCAGGCCGACGGCGAGCACCAGCAGGGTGGTGCCGACGACGTCCGGGCGGCGGGTCTCGGACCCGTCCCGCGACTCGGGCAGCACCCGCAGGCCCACGACCAGCGCCGCGACGACGACGGGCAGGTTCACCAGGAACACCCACCGCCAGGAGGCCTCGACCAGCAGCCCGCCGATCGGCGGCCCCAGCGCGGCGGCGACCCCGCCGACGGCGGACCAGATCGCGATCGCGTGCGCCCGCCGGGCCGGCGGGAAGGTGTGCAGCAGCAGCGCGAGCGACGTCGCCGTCACCAGGGCGGCACCGGTGGACTGGACGACGCGGAAGGCGACCAGGCTGCCGACGTCCCAGGCCAGGGCGCAGCCCAGCGACCCGGCGCCGAACGTCGCGAGCCCGGTGAGGAAGACCCGTCGCCGGCCGATGCGGTCGGCGACCCGGCCCGCCGGGGCGAGCAGGGCGGCGAAGCCGATCGTGTAGCCGTTGAGCACCCAGGACAGCGCCGCGGTGGAGGCGTCCAGCGACCGGCTCAGCGCCGGGAACGCCACGTTGACGATGAACAGGTCGAGGCTGGCCAGGAAGACCGCCGCCGACACGACGAGCAGGACCAGCCCCGGCCGGGTCCCCCGCGCTGCCTGCGGCTCCACCGTCGTGCTCATGCGCACCCCCGGACCAAAGCGGTTCGACATCCGAACCGACTAAGCCGGGACGCTACACGAGTCGGTTCGATATGCGAACCTAGTGGCATGACGACGCGACTCGACGGGCTCCCGGGCCGGCGGTGCTCCATCGCGGGCGCGCTGGACGTCGTCGGCGACAGGTGGGCGCTGCTGATCGTCCGCGAGGTGTCGCTGGGCGCGCACCGGTTCAGCGAGATCCTGCGCGGCACCGGTGCCCCGCGGGAGCGGCTGGCGGTCCGCCTCGGCGCGCTCGTGGACGCAGGGGTCCTGGAGCGCCGGGAGTACAGCCAGAGCCCGCCACGGGCCGGCTACCACCTGACGAAGGCCGGCCGCGACCTGCTGCCGGTGCTCCAGGCGCTCATGCAGTGGGGCGACCGCTACGTCGCGGACACCCCGCCGGTCGAGCTGCACCACCACGGGCACCGCATCGCCGCCTCGTGGGTGTGCGACGTCTGCGGGGAGCGGGTGGGCCGCGGAACCGAGCGGCGGGTCGCCGACGAGGCCGAGCCGGGGCACGGCCCGCTCCCCCGCTGACCCCGACGTCGGGGAGACCGGGCCGGCGGCCTACCCGGGCCGGCCCCGATCTCGCGGAGCCCGCGGCCCGCTAGCGGGTCAGGCCGGCGGCACCTCCAGCGGGATGCCGGTCTGCCGTGCCGACACCTCCCACAGGACGTCGATCTGCTCCTGCAGGCCGCGCCGGCGCAGGACCGGCCGCCGCACCGCCGGGCCGTGGGAGCCGAACCGGGGCGCGTACAGCTCCCCGCCCCGGGCCTGCGGATCGGTCGCCGCGCGCAGTTGCGGCCGGGCGCCCTCGAACGGCGTCATCCCCGACCGGGCCGTCAACGCCTCGAAGAACGCGCCCACCCACCCGGCGCCGCCCTCCCGCACCGAGCGCGCCTGCAGATCGGTGTTGGACAGGCCCGGGTGCGCGACGAGGCTCTGCGCCGCCACCCCTGCCCGGGAGAACCGCTCGTGCAGGCCCAGCCCGAAGTGCAGGTTGGCCATCTTGGACCGGGCGTAGGAGGCCCACGCCCCGTAGCCCTGCCGCAGGTGCGGGTCGGCCGGGTCCAGCCGCCGGGCGCGGTGGCGCGCCGTGCTCGTCACCGTCACCACGCGTGCCGCCGGCGCCGCCAGCAGCGCCGGGAGCAGGTGCGCGGTGAGCGCCCAGTGCCCGAGGTGGTTCACCCCGAACTGCAGCTCGAACCCGTCGGTGGTGGTGCGCTGCGGCATCGCCATCACGCCGGCGTTGTTCACGAGGAGGTCGACGCGCGGGTGGGCCGAGAGCACCCGCTGCGCCGCCGTCGCCACCGCCGAGAGGTCCCCCAGGTCCAGGGGCACGACCTCGAGCGACGCGGCCGGGTACCGCTCGGCGATCCGCGCGACCGCGGCGTCGGTCTTCCGCGGCTCGCGCGCGGCGAGGACCACGTGCGCGCCGGCGCCGGCGAGGGCCAGCGACGTCTGCAGGCCCAGCCCGCCGTTCGCTCCGGTCACCACCGCGGTGCGCCCGCCCAGGTCGGGGATGTCGGCCTCGGTCCACACCATGGGCAGATCCTCCCCGACGGGCCCGGGCGATGAGCTCCGCGGGCGGGCTCAGGGCAGGCGGCCGGTGGCCCGGAGCTCGACCGCCGTCAGCACCTCCCAGCGGACCGCGGAGCTGCCCGGCCGGATCAGCCGCCAGTAGCGGTCGAACCGGCGCCGGGTGACCGCGTCGGTGGCCATGACGCGGGTCTCCGAGCTCAGCTCCGTCCCGCTGCCGCGGGGGGTGAGCCGGAAGTCGATCGCCGCCTTGACCCAGCCGCGCTGGGTGAACCGGCGGAACCCGTCGGCGTCGAGCACCGGCCCGTCGTCGCCGCCGTCGAGCCGCCAGGCCTGCAGGGGGCCGCCGAACACCACGGACGACGGCGCCTCGGCGTCCAGCAGCGGCACCGGGAGGGCGTCGAGGAACGGCCGGTCGTGGAGCTGCCCGAGCCCCCGGCCGGAGAGCACCACCGGCAGGAAGCGGGCGGCACCGAGCACCAGCGTCACCGGCAGCCGGGAGAGCCGGACGGCGTGCAGCGCGTCCCAGACGACCGCCGGCTCGGCCGCGATCCAGCGCGCTTGCCGGGTGACGTGCTCCGGCCGCGGCAGGACGTCGTCGAGCTCCATCAGCCGAGCGCGTCGTACACGGCCCGGACGTAGGCCTCGCTGCGGGGCGAGCCGATCAGCCCGCCGCCCATCCGGTTCATCATGTAGGTGATCGTCAGTCGCCGGTCCAGGTCCATCACCGCCAGCGAACCGCCCCAGCCGCCCCAGAAGAAGGTCCGGCCCTCGGGCACGTAGGGCACCGTCGGCGAGCCCAGGCAGAAGCCCGTCCCCCAGCGGAACGGAGCGCCGAGCACCAGGTCGACGCCGTCGGCCTGCACCTCGAAGACCTTCTCCACGGTCTCCGGCGAGAGCAGCCGCACCCCGCCGGCCTCACCGCCGAGCGAGAGCGTCCGCAGCACCCGCATCACGCCGCGGGCGTTCGAGTGGCCGTTCAGCGCCCCCAGGTCCGCGGCCCGCCACTGCGGGGTGTTCGCCGCCTTCGCCGACGCGGTGGGGCCCGTGAAGGTCTTCACGGCCACCGACTCGGGGTCCAGCGTGCGCGGGTCGACGTCCGGGGGCGGCGGCGCCACCACCGGCGCGATGCGGGACACCTCCGACTCGCGCGCCCCGATCTGGAAGTCCGCGCCCAACGGGTCGGCGATGCGGTCGGCCACGAACTTCTTGAACGTCGTGTTGGTGATCCGCCGGATGACCTCGCCGACCAGGTGCCCCTGGTTGTTGGCGTGGTAGCCCGACGCCGTCCCCGGCTCCCACCAGGGCGACTGCTGGGCGAGCCGCTCGACGGCCGAGGTCCAGTCGTACATGTCGCGGATGGAGAAGGGCTGCTCCCAGCCGGAGACGCCGGAGGTGTGCGACAGCAGCTGCCGCACCCGCACGTCCTTCTTGCCCTTCGCGCAGAACTCCGGCCAGTAGTCCCCCACCGGGGCGTCGAGGTCCAGCTCGCCGCGGTCGACGAGCACCAGCGCGGCCAGCGCCACCACGCACTTCGTCGTCGACCAGACGTTGACGATCGTGTGCTCGGACCACGGGAGGGTGCGGGCCTCGTCGCGGTGACCGCCCCAGAGGTCGACGACGGTCTCGCCGTCGAGGTCCACGGCGACCGATGCGCCGAGCTCCTCGCCGTCCAGCTGCTGCGCCAGCGCCTCGCGCACCCCCGCGAACCGCTCGTCGCACCTGCCGTGGACCTCCGCCATGGACCCTCCTCGCTCACCCGCGACCTCGTCGTCGCGCCCGAACCGATCATGGGCCACACTCCCCGGCCCGGGCCTGCTGCGCCACCCGTCCGGGGTCCACGACCGCGCGCGGCCGGCCCACCAGGTGCCCGCTCGCAGCCGCCGCCGGTCCCCGGGTCGTCCCCGCTCCCGCACGACACCGCGCGTGCCCTGCCGGCCGCCGGCCCTGGGCCGGGCGGCGGGTTCCACGTGGAACCCGCCGGCTCACTCGGGCAGGCTGAAGTCCCCGGTCTGCAGGTCTCCGACCCGCTGGTAGGCCGCCATGACCGCGCCCGTGGAGGTCACCTCGGACGACGCCAGCCGCCAGGTGCGTGCCGCGGCGCCCTCGGTGAAGAGACGCTTCCCGCCGCCCACGACGACCGGGAAGGTGATCACCCGGAGCTCGTCGACGAGGTCCTCGCGCAGCAGCGTCTGCACCAGCCCCGCCGAGCCGTGGACCTGCAGCTCGCCGCCGTCCTGCTCCGTCAGCGCCCGCACCGCCGTGGGCACGTCGCGCTCGAGCAGCCGCGCGGTGTCCCACTCCAGCGGCCCGGTGAGCGTGCGGGACGCCACGTGCTTGGTCTTGGTGTTGAGGGCGGTGCCGACCGGGTCCCCCTCCGTCGGCGCCTTCGGCCAGTGCGCGGCGAAGATCTCGTACGTCCCGCGGCCCAGCAGGAAGTCCTCCGCGGGGGCGAACCACGACTCCATCCGGGCGCCCATGGCCTCGTCGAAGAACGGGACGAGCCACCCGCCGTGGCCGAACCCGCCGGAGGTGTCCTCCTCCGGTCCGCCGGGTGCCTGCATGACCCCGTCGAGGGTCAGGAACGTGGTGATGACGAGCGGGCGCACGGGGCTCTCCTTCGCGCGGGGACGGATGTCGCGGGGTAGACGGCCGCGCTCCCCCGAACTCATCGCCGCCGGCTCAGGGCAGCCGCCGCGCCCGCCGCCGCTGGGTGCTCTTGGCCCCGTACATCGCGCGGTCCGCCCGGGCGATGACGTCGTCGGCGGGCTCCCCCGAGCGCCCGATGGTCGCCCCGACGCTCACCCCGATCACCAGCCGCTCCTCGGGCCCCGGGAAGGGCGTGCCCAGCCGGGCGACCACGCGCCGCGCGAGGTCGGCCAGCGCTGCCTCGTTCGCCTCGCTGCTGAGGATCACGAACTCGTCGCCCCCGAAGCGCGCCACCACGTGGTCCGGCCCGGCCACCTCGACCAGCCGCGTGGCCGCCTCGGCGAGCAGGCGGTCGCCCACCCCGTGCCCGTACTCGTCGTTGACCGCCTTGAACTCGTCGAGGTCGCAGAAGAGCAGCCCGCACCCGCTGGTCTGCAGTCGCCGGGTGAGCTCCTCGAACAGCGCCCCGCGGTTGGCGACGCCGGTGAGCGGGTCGGTGCGGGTCTGCTCGTGCAGCCGGGCCTCCCGGGCCCGCTCCTCGGTGACGTCGAGGCCCACGCAGGCGATCGCGTACGGCCGCCCGTCGTCGTCCAGCAGGACGGTGTTGCGCATGGTGATCCGCCGCAGCTCGCCGTGGGCGGCGACCCAGTCGGCCTCCACCGGGTAGGCCTCGCCGCTCTGCATCGCCGACCGCAGGGCCTCCTCGGCGTGGGGGACGTCGGCGGGGAGCACCCACACGTCGACGAACCGCCGGCCGAGCAGCGCGTCGCGGTCCAGCCCGGTGAAGCGCTGCATGGCGGGGTTGGCGAGCACGACGCGGCCGTCCGAGTCGACGATGCACAGCAGCGCGTCCACCGCCTCCACGAAGGCGTGCGCGAGCCGGATGTCCGGAGCAGCAGGGCTGGAGCCGCACGGTCGCGCCCAGCCTTCCTGCGCAGACATCGGGGCACGCTCCTGGCACTCATCGGACGGCTCGGTTCCGCGCCCGAGCGGTGACCATACGGCGCGGTGCCCGTCTCGGGGAACGTTCCGGACCTGCCCCAGCACCCGGTGTTGCCTAACGTGGCCGGGGTACCGGAGACCGAGGGGGAAGGAGATCCGCATGCTGTCCGACAGGTCCGCACCCGTCATCCAGGCCACGCTGCCGGTCGTCGCGGAGAACATCCAGGAGATCGCGCAGCGGTTCTACGCGCATCTCTTCGGGGAACACCCCGAGCTGCTCGACGGCACGTTCAACCGCGGCAACCAGGCCGAGGGCACGCAGCAGGTGGCGCTCGCCGGCTCGGTGGCGGTGTTCGCCAGCGCGCTGGTCAACCACCCGGACCGGCTCCCCGAGCACCTGATGAGCCGCATCGCGCACAAGCACACCTCGCTCGGCGTCACCCCGGAGCAGTACCGGGTGGTGCACGACAACCTCTTCTGGGCGATCGTCGACGTCCTCGGCGACGCCGTGACCCCGGAGGTCGCCGCAGCCTGGGACGAGGTCTACTGGCTGATGGCGAACGCGCTGATCAACCAGGAGCGCGGGCTCTACAGCGCCAGGGGCGTCCGCCCGGACACCGTCTGGCGGCAGTGGGAGGTCACCGAGAAGACCCCCGAGACCGGCGACGTCGTCACCTTCAAGGTCAAGCGGGTCGACGACCGGCTGGTGAAGACCTCGCTGCCCGGCCAGTACGTGACGGTGCGCCCGGTCATGCCCGACGGCGTCCGGCAGCCGCGGCAGTACAGCCTCACCCGCGCCGACGACGGCGAGCACCGCCAGTTCTCGGTCAAGCGGGTCCAGGGGAACGGCAAGCCCGACGGCGAGGTGTCGAACCTCCTGCACGACGCGGTGGGCGTCGGCGACCGGCTGGAGCTCTCGGTGCCCTTCGGCGACGTCGTCCTCGACGACTCCGGGCGCCCGGTGATCTTCGTCAGCGCCGGCATCGGCATCACCCCGATGGCCGGGATGCTCTCCCACCTGGCGCACGCCGGCTCGGGTCTGGACGTCCGGCTGTGGCACGCCGATGTGGACGAGTCGTCGTGGGCGCTGCGGCAGCAGGTCGTCGACGACGTGCAGAAGCTGCCCAACGCCTCGGTGCACGTCTGGTTCGAGCAGGGTGCCGACTGCTCGCTGCCGGTCGCGGGCGTGCACGCCGGTCAGATGGACCTCTCGCAGGTCGACCTGCCGTCGGGCGCCGTCTACTACCTCTGCGGCCCGCTGCCGTTCATGCAGGCGGTGCGCAGCACGCTCATCGACCGCGGCGTCCCGGCGAAGGACATCCAGTACGAGGTCTTCGGCCCCGACCTGTGGCAGGCCGACCTGGACTGAGCTGAGCGCGACGGGGGCCGGGCGGCGCTCCGCCCGGCCCGCCGCTGCTCAGCGCCCCGCCGCAGCCAGCGTGGGGTAGTCGGTGTAGCCCTCCGGGCCCGAGGTGTAGAAGGTCCGCGGGTCGGGGTCGTTCTCCGGGTGTTCTCCGGCCCACCGCTCCACCAGGTCGGGGTTCGCGAGCACCGGCCGGCCCACGGCGACGGCCTCGGCGTGCGCGGCGTCGATCAGCCGCACGGCCTCCTGGCGGGTGGTGACCGTGCCGAAGCCGCTGTTGGCGATCAGCGGCCCGCCGAAGCGGCGCCGCAGCTCCTGCACCAGGTCACCGGCGGGCTCGACGTGCAGCACGCTGAGGTAGGCCAGGCCCAGCGGCCGCAGCCCGTCCACCAGAGCGCCGTAGGTGGCCAGCA
The DNA here is from genome assembly GCF_054050875.1 of Blastococcus sp. SYSU DS0541. Taxonomy (NCBI): domain Bacteria; kingdom Bacillati; phylum Actinomycetota; class Actinomycetes; order Geodermatophilales; family Geodermatophilaceae; genus Blastococcus; species Blastococcus sp. SYSU DS0541. Next base: position 40,429 of record NZ_JBJHAD010000007.1, read on the forward strand.
CGTCGGCGCGGTCGGTCTCCAGGGCGCCCTGGATGTTGTGCTCCGGCGAGATGCGCAGGCCCACGCGCCCGGCGCCCACCTCCTCGGCGACGGCGGTGGCGAGCTCCAGCACGAACCGGGCCCGGTCCTCCGGGCTGCCGCCGTAGACGTCGTCCCGCCGGTTGGACGCCGGGGACAGGAACTCGTGCAGCAGGTAGCCGTTGGCGCCGTGCAGCTCCACGCCGTCCAGGCCGGCGTCCACGGCGCGGCGGGAGGCGGCGACGAAGTCGGCGATCGTCGCGCGCGCCTCCTCGGTCGTGAGCGCGTGCGGGACGGGGAAGGGCAGCTTGGCCCCGCCGCCGACGTGCACCTCGCCGTCGATCGCGATCGCGCTGGGGGCGACGACGCGCGTCCCGGTCAGCTCGGGGTGCGAGACGCGCCCGCCGTGCATGACCTGCATGACGATCCGGCCGCCGCGGGCGTGGACGGCGTCGGCCACCCGTCGCCAGCCGGCGGCCTGTTCGTCGGTGACGATGCCGGGCTGCCCGGCGAAGGCGCGGGACTCGTCGTTCGGGAAGGTCCCCTCCGTGATGATCAGGCCCACCCCGGCGCGCTGCTCGTAGTGCTCGACGACGACGTCGCGGGGGATCGCGGCGCGGCCGGAGCGCATGCGGGTGAGCGGGGCCATGACGACGCGGTTGGCGAGCTCGAGCTCGCCCAGCCGCACGGGGGAGAACAGGTCCATGTCCCGCGCAACCGGCGGGCGCGCGCGCGTGATTCCGCGGTGCGTCGTTCATCACCCCCGCCGGACGCGCGCGGGTCAGCCGGCGGCGTTGCGCTCCACCGACGCCAGCGCGGCGGTGAACGTCGGCCGGTCGGCCCCCGGCAGGTCCGCGAGCAGCCGGTCGAGGGTGGCCACGTGATCGGTGACCGCCTGGTCGACCAGCGCCTTCCCCGCCGCGGTCAGCTCGACGACCCCGTAGCGGCCGTCCTCGGGGTCGGGCCGGCGGACGACGAGGCCGCGCTCCTCGAGCCGCTGCAGCCGGTTCGTCATGGCCGCGGGGGAGAGCACGAGGGCGCGGGCGAGGTCCCCCGGCGACAGGCGGTAGGGCGCCGACGACCGCCGCAGGGAGGCGAGCACGTCGAACTCCCCCCGGTTGAGGCCGTGGCCGCCCAGCGTCGCCTCGATCGCCCGCGACGCCGCCACGTGCGCCCGCGTCAGGCGGGCGAAGACCGCCATCGACGAGGGGTCGACGTCGGGCCGCTCCGCCCGCCACTGGGCCACCATCTGGTCCACCGCGTCACCTGCTCCATCCCGCACAGGAAGAGTTTGACATCGAAATGAAGAGCGAGCATGCTTTCGACGTCGAAACGATCCGTCGTTTTCCGACACCGACCGGCACGGGGGACGACTCCCTGGAGGACGAGATGGCATCACCCCTGACGCGGTGGTACGACGCCCTGGCCGCGGGCGACCTGGCCCGCGCCGCCGAGAACCTGACCGAGGACACCGTGCTGCACGTGCCCGGCCGCAGCACCAACACCGGCACCTACACCGGCCGCGACGCCGTCGTGGCGTTCGTCGGCCACGCGGCGGAGGTGACCGGCGGGACGCTGCGGCTCACCGTCCACCGCGTCCTCGACGACGGCGAGTGGGGCGTGGCCCTGGCGACCTACACCGCCACCCGCCCCGACCGCGACCGGCCCCTGGAGAACAACCTGGCCCACGTCGCCCGGCTGCGCGACGGCCGGATCGCGGAGTCCTGGCTGCACAGCCGCGACCAGTACGCCGTCGACGAGTTCTGGGGCGAGCCGGTGGCGCGGGAGGTGGCGTCGTGAGCCGCACCGTGGAGCGCCGCCGGCTGACCTGGCCGGCCGACGAGGCCGCCGCGCTGGTGCTGGACTGGTCGCGGGACGGCGAGTGGCGCGCGGCGGTGACCCGGATGGAGGTCGAGCCGCCGGGCCGGGCCCGCGTCGGTCAGCGGATCACGGAGTGGTTGCGGTTCGGCGGCCGCACCTTCGTCACCCCGACCACGATCACCGCCGCGGAGGAGCGGTCGGCGTCCTTCGCCGGCGGCAACGCCCAGGTCGCGGTGGAGGGGCGGCGCACCGTCGTCCCAGAGCCGGACGGGGGCTGCACCGTCGTCCTGGAGGTCGACGTGCGGTTGACCGGCGTGCTCGCCCTCCTCAACCCGGTCCTGGCGCCGAGGTACCGCCGCCGGCTGGCGAGCGAGGCCGACGCCCTGGTGGCGATGCAGCCGGTGGCCGGCTGACGGCCCACCCCGTCAGCCGGCGAGGACGGCGTCCCGCTGCGCGATCCCGGCCAGCCGGGCGTACCGGCCACCGAGCGCCAGGAGCTCCTCGTGGGTGCCCTGCTCGACGACCCGGCCGGCGTCGAGCACCACGATGCGGTCGGCGTCGCGCACGGTCGAGAGCCGGTGCGCGATGGTGATCGTCGTCCGGCCGCGCGCCACCTCGTCGAGGGCGGCCTGCACGGCGCGCTCGGTCTCGTTGTCCAGCGCGCTGGTCGCCTCGTCGAGCACCAGCACCCGCGGGTCGCGGAGCAGCGTGCGGGCGATCGCCAGGCGCTGCTTCTCCCCGCCGGAGAAGCGGTGCCCGCGCGCCCCGACCACGGTGTCGTAGCCGTCGGGCAACGCGGCGATGACGTGGTGCACCTGCGCGCGGAGGGCGGCGTCGACGATCTCGGCATCGGTGGCGTCGGGACGGGCGTGCAGCAGGTTCTCGCGCACGGTGCCGTGCAGGAGATAGGTCTCCTGGGAGACGACGCCGACGACCTGGGCGAGGTCGGCCAGCCGCAGGTCGCGGATGTCGACGCCGTCGATCAGCACCCGCCCGGTGGTGGGGTCGTTGAGGCGGGCCACCAGCGAGGCGAGCGTGCTCTTGCCCGAACCGGTCTCGCCCACCAGCGCCAGGGTGGAGCCCGCGGGCACGGTGACGTCGACGTCGTCGAGCGCGGGGCGGACGCCGTCGGGGTAGCGGAAGCCGACGTGGTCGAGACGCACCTCGCCGCGAACCGCCGCCGGCTCGACCGGCACGGGGGAGGCGGGGTCGTCGATGTCGACGGGCAGGTCGAGGTACTCGAACACCCGGCTGAACAGGGCCATCGAGGCGGTCAGCGAGACGCCGATGTCGAGCAGCTGCATGAGGGGGCGGAACAGCGCGCCCTGCAGGGTGGTGAAGGCGACCAGGGTGCCGATGGTCATGCCGCCCGACGTCGCCGGCAGGCCTGCGGCCAGGTAGATCAGCGCCGGGATGCCGGCGAAGACGACGCTCATCGTGGCCATCCGCCAGCGGCCGGCGAGCTGCGAGCGCACCTCGAGGTCGACGAGGTACTCCGAGGTGCCGGCGAAGCGCTGGGACTGCGCCGGCCCGGCGCCGAGGGTCTTGCCCAGCAGGACACCGCTGACGCTCAGCCCCTCCTCCACCTGGGAGTGCAGGTCGGCCAGGTGCCGCTGCCGCTGGGCGGTGAGGGTGCGGCGCATGCGGGCGACCCGGCGGGTCAGCCAGACGGCCGGCGGCAGCACGATCAGCGAGAGCAGGGACAGCCGCCAGCTGAGCACCACCATGGCCACGACGGTGCCGATGACGGTGGTCGCGCTCGAGGCGAAGGAGGTGGCGGTCGAGGTGACCACCGACTGCATGCTGCCGACGTCGTTCATCAGCCGCGACTGCACCTCGCCGCCCTTGGTGCGGGTGAAGAAGCCCAGCGACTGGCGCTGCAGATGGGTGAAGACCGCCGTCCGCAGACCGTGCATGACCCGCTGGCCGACGGTCGTGCTCATCCACGTCTGGACGACCCCGAAGACCGCGGTCACCACGGTGACGGCGAGCATCCCGCCGACGGCCCACAGCAGCAGGGGCACGTCCTGGCCGGGGATCGCCTCGTCGATGACCAGGCGGATGAGGAACGGTGTGGCCAGCGCCACGGCCGACGACGCGACGATCAGCGCGACGACGACGGCGAGCTGCCAGCGGTACGGGCGGAACAGCGCGGCCACCCGGCTCCAGCGCACCGGCGACCGCTCGAGCTGGGCGAGGTCGGCCGGATCGGGCCTGCGGCCGGAGCCACCGCCACCGCCACGGCCGCCGCCGCCGCCGCCGCCGGTCATCATCTCGCTGATGTCGCCACCTCCGTTGCTGAGGTTACCTCACTGTCCGGGAACCGCCGCACCGCCGTTACCATTCCCCCGTGGCGGACGACGGGACCGGTGAGCTCGGCGACCTGCTGATGCGCGTCGCCCGCACCCAGCGCCGCCGCTGGCGGGACGCGCTCGCCCCCTGGGAGCTCTCTCCCCACCAGGCGCGGGCGCTGCGGGTGGTCTGCGAACGCGACGGCGTGCGGCTCTCCGACCTCGCGGAGGCGCTGCACATCGCGCCCCGCTCCGCGACCGAGGTGGCCGACGGGCTCCAGGAGCGCGGGCTGGTCGAGCGGACGGCCGACCCGGGCGACCGGCGGGCGGTGCTGCTGCGCGCCACCGACGAGGGCCGGCGGGTGCGCGCGGAGGTGGGGCGGGCGCGCGCCGCCGACTCCGCGGAGCTGTTCGCCCGCCTGGGGCCCGAGGACCGCGCCGCGCTGGCCCGGATCCTGCGCGCGCTCGCCGGCTGAGCCGGGGGCCGGGCCCGCTCCTGGCAGCACGGGTGGCCGATCTCACCAGCGTGGGGCCCGGTCGTGCCAGGAGTCACAGCAGATCGGCACAGGATGCGGGCCGCGCAGTCGTTGAATCGGTACGGGAACCACCCGGACGACGACGAGAAGCAGGCACCCGACGTGACCACCTCCGCTGCGCAGCAGACCACCACCGGCACCACCACGCGATCCGGCCTCGCCCGCCGCGTCGCCGACCGGACCACCTTCCGCAGCGCCGGCCGGGCGCGCCGTGCCCGTCCCCGCCGCTGGACCATGGACCGGATCATCGCGGAGCTGAACCGGGGCGCCTGATCTCGCCGGTCCGGTCGCATCGGCGGGGAGCGAATGCCGGCGGGACGCTTCCCGTAGAGATGTCTCACCGCTAAGGTTTCGTCCCATGAGCGAGCGCCGGGTCCGCATCGGCATCGACACCGGCGGGACGTTCACCGACGTCGTCGCGGTGGACGAGGAGACCGGGCGGACGACCACCACCAAGACGCCGTCCACCCCCGCCGACCCGGCCGAGGGCTTCCTCACCGGCGTCCGCAAGGTCCTGGACCTCATGGGGCTGACCGGCGAGGCGGTGACCGCCGTCAGCCACGGGACGACGGTCGCCACGAACCAGCTGCTCGAGGGCAAGCTCGACCGGCTCGGCTTCATCACCACCGAGGGCTACGAGTCGGTGCTGGAGATCGCCCGGCAGTCGGTGCCCGACGGCTACGGCAACAGCTACTTCTGGGTCAAGCCGCCGCGGATCGTCCCGGCCGACCTGGTCCGCACCGTCCGCGGCCGGCTGGACCACACCGGCGCCGAGGTGCGCCCGTTCGACGAGGACGACGCCCGCGCGGCGGCCCGGTTCTTCCGCGACGCCGGCATCACCACGATCGGCGTCTGCTTCCTGCACGCCTACGCCGACGACACCCACGAGCAGCAGATGCTCCAGGTCATCCGCGAGGAGCACCCGGGCGCCGTGGTGAGCATCAGCTCGCAGGTGCTGCGCGAGTACCGCGAGTACGAGCGCTCGGTGACCACCCTGGTCGACGCCGCGGTGAAGCCCAAGGTCGCCGCGTACGTCACCAACATCCGCACCCGCCTCGACGAGATCGCGCCGGGCGTGCCGTTCTACGTGATGAAGAGCAACGGCGGGGTCCTGAGCGCCGGCGAGGTGGTGCACCAGCCGATCACCACGATGCTCTCCGGCCCGGCCGCCGGTGCGCTGGGCGCGGCGCTGATCGCCGGCACCGCCGGGTTCGACCGGGTGCTCACCTGCGACGGCGGCGGCACCTCCACCGACGTCACCGTCGTCATCGACGGCGAGCCGGCGCTCACCACCGAGGGCTCGGTCGGTGACTACCCGTCCAAGATCCCGATGATCGACGTCGTCACCGTCGGCGCGGGCGGCGGCTCGATCGCCTGGCTCTCCCCGGAGGGCACCCTCAAGGTCGGCCCCAAGTCGGCCGGCGCCGACCCGGGTCCCATCTGCTACCCGAACGGCGGCGACCAGCCGACCGTCACCGACGCGCACGTCGTCCTCGGCCGGATCCCCCCGCACCTGCTGGGCGGCGAGATCCCGCTGTCGGTCGAGGCCGCGCGCGACGGGCTGCAGCAGCTGGGCGCGAAGCTGGACATGGACCTCGAGCGCACCGCGACCGGGATCCTGGAGATCTCCGCGTGGAACCAGGCCAACGCGCTGCGCCAGGTGACGGTCGCGAAGGGCCTCGACGTCCGCGACTTCACCCTGACCACGTTCGGTGGCTCGGGCTCGCTGCTGGCCTGCCGGCTGATGGACATCCTCAACCTGCCGCGCACGCTGGTGCCGCCGAACCCGGGCAACGTCAGCGCCTTCGGCCTGCTCACGGTCGACGTCCGCAACGACTACGTGCAGACGGTCATCAGCCGGCACGCCGACCTCGACCTGCACCGCGTGCGCACGGTGTACGCCGACCTGGAGGCGCAGGCCCGGGTCGCCCTGGACGGCGAGGGCTTCGGCCGCGAGCAGCAGCGCATGCAGCGGACGGCGGACCTGCGCTACGTCGGCCAGGCGTTCGAGGTCCGCGTCGCGGTGGGCGACGGCGAGCTCGACCGCGCGGCCGCCGAGGAGGTCGCCCAGACCTTCCACGCCGCCCACCGCCAGCTGTACGGCTACGACTTCGCCGACGACCCGCGCCAGGCCGTGGAGTGGGTCAACCTGCGGGTCAGCGGGATCGGCCCGATCCGGCGGCCCGACCTGGTCGAGCTGGAGCCCGGCGAGGGTGGGGCGGACCGGGCCGTCACGGGCTCCCGCCCCGTCTTCTTCGACGAGTGGGTCGAGACGCCCACCTACGACCGAGCCCGCCTGGCCCCCGGCGACGTGGTGCCCGGGCCGGCGATCGTCGAGGAGTTCGGCTCCACCGTCCCCGTGCACCCCGGCTTCGCCGCGACCGTCGACACCCACGGGAACCTGCTGCTCACGAAGGAGACCGGCCGATGAGCCTCACCGACGACGCCGTGACCGCCGACCCGGTCCTCGTCGAGATCGTCGCCGGCACGCTGGCCGCGATCGAGAAGGAGGTCGAGACCTCGATCGGCCGCACCTCGCGCTCGCCGATGATCCGCGACGCGCACGACTTCCGCGCCGGCATCCACGACCGGCAGCTGCGCAAGCTCACCGGCCGCTCCTACTCGGCGCTGGTCCAGCCGGTGGTGCGGGACTACCCGATCGGCTCGATGAACCCGGGCGACGTCTACTTCCACAACGACGTCTACCTCTCCGAGGGCGGGATCGGCCACCTGCCGGACCTCTGCGTCACCGTCCCGGTGTTCGCTCACGTGGACGGCGAGGAGAGGGTCGTCGCCTTCGTGCAGGCCTTCGGCCACCACGACGACATCGGCGGCGCGGTGCCCGGCTCGATGCCGAGCGCGGCGACCAGCGTGTACGAGGAGGGGCTGATGGTCCCCCCGATCAAGCTGTGGGACCGCGGCGTGCCCAACGAGAGCGCGCTGAAGATCATGACCCGCAACTCGCGGATGCCCGACTCGCTCGCCGCCGACCTCGACGCCGAGTGCTCGGCCTGCCTCGCCGGCGCCCGCCGGCTGAGCGAGCTCTTCGAGCGGTACGGGGTGCAGGCCGTGGAGGCGGCGTTCGACGCGATCCTCGACAGCTCCACCGACGTCTACCGGCGGGAGATCCTGTCGCAGATCCCTGACGGCACCTACGTGTGGGAGGACTACGCCGAGCACGACGGCGTCGAGGAGCCGCAGCTGCACCGGCAGCGGATCACGCTGACCATGGACTCCACGAAGGACGTCCCGCTGGTCATCGACTTCACCGGCACCGGGCCGCAGGCGAAGGGGCCGATCAACCACTGCGGGGACTACGCCGACGGCAACTTCCTCAAGAAGTGGCTGGCGCCGATCTTGCGGAACCTGGCCGAGACGCCGGAGCGGATGGCGCAGCTCGACGTCAACGAGGGCGTCGTCCCGCTGATCGAGATGCGCTTCCCCGAGAAGGGGACGCTGCTGACGCCCATCTTCCCGGCGCCCACCAACGCCCGGACCTTCGTCATCCTGCGGCTGCTCGGCGTCCTCGCCGGCGTGCTGGCGAAGGCCACCGGCGGCCGCATGCCCGCCGACCAGGAGACGATCCGGTACACCGGCGTCTACGGCACGGACTTCGACGGCGAGCCGTACCTCATGCGCGAGGTGCTCGGCGGCGGCTCGGGCGGGCGGTACTACGCCGACGGCGAGGACACCATCCACGTCGTCCCGGACTCGCGGAACCTGCCGACGGAGTTCACCGAGGGCCGCTTCCCGCTGCGGGTCGAGCGGCTGGGCCTGGCGGTCGACTCCGGCGGCCCCGGGCGCTACCGCGGCGGCTGCGGCTACGAGAAGCACATCCGGGTGCTGCGCGACGCCCACTTCATGTCGATCGCCGACCGCTCGATCCTCGCCTGCTGGGGTGTCAAGGGCGGCAAGGCCGGCCGGCCGTTCCAGATCACCGTCGACCCGGGCGGCCCCGACGAGCACGAGGTCGACGCGCTGGCCGACGCGGAGCCGCTGAAGGCCGGCACCGTCGTCCGCATCCGGACCACCGGCGGCGGTGGCTGGGGGGACCCGCTGGACCGGCCGGTCGAGGAGGTGCTGCGCGACATCTCCTGGCGGAAGGTGTCGGTCGCCGGCGCGCGGGAGGACTACGGCGTCGTCGTCCTCGACTCGGGCGAGGCCGACCTGGCCGCCACCGAGGAGCTGCGGGCCTCGCTGCGGGCGGCCCGTACCGGCGAGGAGCCGTTCTTCGACCGCGGGCCCGGCTACGCCACCCTCTCCGGCGGCGCGGCGTTCAACGAGTTCGACGTCCTGCAGGGGTAGCCGGGACCATCGCTCTCCGCCCCGTCGGGCGGGGCGGAGAGCGACGCGCCCGGCTCACGTCCCCGGGTCGGTGGTCCCGGCCTCCGGCTTGGCCTGGTCGCCGGACTGGCCCTCGTCGCCCCCGGTGGACGTGTCCTGCTCGACGCCGTCCGGGGTGATCGGCGTCTCCTCGACCACGTTCTCGCGGGCCTCGTCGCGGTCGGTGCCTGGTACCTCGGTCATGCGGACCTCCTCGTCGGGTGGTCCGGCCCCTACCCCCGCCCGGCACCGCCGACGCGGGTTCCGCCAGGAGCGGACGCCGCATGACGAATGGACGACGGTCCGCCGTGACGCGCGTGAGCCCGAGCCGCTCCGGAAAGGCCTGGGGGGACGCACGCAGGGGAAGCCACCCCCGGAACACCGGCTAGGAGGACCGACCGTGTCACTGCCACTCCGCCCGCTCACCACCGTCGCCGCCGCCGCCTCGCTGGCCCTCTCCCCCCTCGCGCTCGCCGCCTGCGGGGACGACGCCACCGAGCAGGAGCAGACCAGCACCTCCATCGGGGAGGGGTCCGCGGAGGACCAGGGCTTCGACTACACCGAGGGCGACCGCGAGCCTGCCTACGAGGGTGCCTACGACACCCGGTTCCGCGACGTCATCGACGAGTTCCTCGGCGAGGACGTCGTCGTCTCCGCGTCGGTGGAGGCCGTCAGCAGCCCCGTGGCCTTCACCATCGCCGGCTTCGACGACGTGGGACTGCCGCCGCTCCTGGTGCTCGCCCCGCAGGGCGCCGAGGGCGTGGAAGAGGGCATGGAGCTGGAGGTCTCGGGGACCGTCCAGGGCACCTTCTCCCCCTCGACGGCCGAGGAGGACCTCGGTGTCGACCTGGACGACGACGCCCTCGCCGGGTTCGAGGGCGAGCCGTACCTGGTCGCCGAGGCCGTCGGCCAGGTCGTCGGAACCGGCTGACCGCGTGCCGCGCCGGTCAGCCGCTCCGGCGCCACCAGCGGCGCCGGACCGCCGGCGCGGCCTGCTCGGCGGCCGCCGGCTCCGGCTCCGGGGCGGGTCGGGCGAGCCGCCAGCCCTCCACCAGCGCCTCGACGTCGGCCAGGCCGGGCACCGGCGACCAACGGCTGGGCTGCGGGGTGCGCCAGAAGGCCTCGACGCGGGCGTTGTAGTCCTCGGCCAGCGCCCGCACGGCCTCCTCGGTGGCCAGCCGGGCGGCGCGCTCGGGGAGCACGTCCCGCTCCCGGCGCAGCGCCAGGCCCGGGGGCAGCATCTCCGCGGTCTCGATGCCCTCGCGACGGGCCTTGGCGACGGCCCAGTCGTACGCGGTCGTCTCGCGCTCCAGGCCGGCGATCGGCTTGCCCGCGCCGTCCAGGCCGTCGAAGTCACCGCGCTCCCGGGCGCGGGCGATCTGGGTGTCCACCCAGGTCTCGAAGGAGACCCCGGGCGGCTTGCGCTCGGTCATCGCCGTCCATGGTCCACGTATCTGCCAGGCTCGCCACCATGCGGACGACGAGCAGCCGGGAGGTGTACCGCAACCCGTGGATCCGGGTGCGGGAGGACACCGTGGAACGCGCCGACGGATCCCGCGGCATCTACGGCGTGGTGGAGAGGCCCCACTTCGCCCTCGTGCTGCCCGCCGAGCGGGACGGCTTCTGGCTGGTGCAGCAGCACCGCCATCCGCTGGGCCGCCGCGCCTGGGAGTTCCCGCAGGGCACCTGGACGCACGGCGCGGAGGGCTCGGCCGAGGAGCTGGCCCGGGCGGAGCTCGCCGAGGAGACGGGGCTCCGCGCCGGCGCCCTGACCCACCTGGGGCACCTGGACCTGGCGCCGGGGCTCTGCACCCAGGAGTTCGACGTCTGGCTGGCGACGGAGCTCACGGCCGGCCCCACCGCCCGCGAGGTGACCGAGGCCGACATGGTGTCGGCGTTCGTGCCCGAGCAGGAGCTGCGGGCCATGATCCGCGACGGCCGCTTCACCGACGGGCCCTCCCTGGCCGCCTACGCCCTCCTGCTGCTCCGCTGAAGGCCCGCCGCGCCCGCGCCGCGACGCACCGTGGTGACCGGCCCTCGAACGGGTGTGACCCGCTCCCGCCGGCGTGCGCGACGCCCCGCCCACCAGCAGGCTGTCCGGGTGCCCCTGTCCGTGCCCGGCCTGCCCGCGCTGCCGCCCGAGCTCGCCGGGCCGGTCGCCGTGGAGCTGGCCAAGCCCGTCCGGGACATCCCCGCGCCGCCCGCGCTGAGCGGTGGGTGCCGGTACGAACCCAAGTGGGACGGCTACCGGCTGGTCGTCGTGCGCGACCGCGGCTCCACGCGGCTGTGGTCCAAGCAGGGGCGCGACCTCACCGACCGGTTCCCCGACGTCGCCGCCGCCGCGCTCGCCCAGGTGCCCGCCGGGACCGTCGTCGACGGGGAGGTCGTCGTGTGGCACGACGACCGGCTGGACTTCGGGCTCCTGCAGCGGCGCATGGTGGCCTCCCCCGGGCGCATCGCGGCGCAGGTCGCCGCCGCGCCCGCCTCCTACGTCGCCTTCGACCTGCTCGCCGCCGGCGGGGAGGACCTCCGCGGCCGGACCTTCACCCGCCGCCGGGCCGCCCTGGAGGAGCTGGCCGGCCGCTGGGCCCCTCCGATGCAGCTCTCGCCGGTGACCGCCGACCCCGCGGAGGCGCGGCGGTGGTTCGACGACTACCGCCCGGCCGGCGTGGAGGGCCTGGTCGTGAAGGGGGCCGCGAGCCGGTACGCCCCCGGCCGCCGCGAGTGGCTCAAGGTCAAGAGCTGGGAGACGACCGAGGTGCTGGCCGGCGGCGTCATCGGCCCGGTCGAGCGGCCGAGCCAGCTGGTGGCCGGCCGGTACCGCGACGGCGAGCTCGTCGTCGTGGGCCGCAGCAGCCCGCTCTCCCCCGCGCAGTCGGCCGAGCTGGCCGCCGTCCTGCGCCCCGCCGGCCCGGACCACCCCTGGCCCGAGCGCATCGGCACCGGTCGCTTCGGCGGCGGCCGCCTCGCCGTGCCCCTCACCCGCGTCGAGCCGACCGCCGTGGTCGAGGTGAGCGCCGACGCGGCCCTGCAGGCCGGGGTGTTCCGCCACCCGCTGCGCTTCGTCCGGGTGCGCCCCGACCTCCGCCCCGAGGACCTCCCCGGCGTCTGACCTGCACCGGGCCCCCCTCGTGTGGGTGGGGTCGTCAAGGAGCGCGGTCCCCGTGCCGATGGGTTCGCGTGACCGGCCCCGACACCCCGACCGCCCGCGCCGCCTGGCTCCACGCGGCGCTGGTCGTGCTGGTGATCGCGCTGGTCGTCACCGTCGTCCCGGACGGGCCGTGGCGCCCGGCCGCCGAGATCGTCCTGTACGCCCTGGGACTGGCCGGGGTGCTGACCGCGCTGAGGCGGCACCGCACCCCGCTCGTCGTCGCCTGGTCGGGACTGGCGGCCGGGCTCGCCCTCTTCGCGCTGAGCTGCATCGCCGACGTCGCCGCGCTGGCCGGCGTGGCCCCCGGCATCAGCGCGCCGCTGGAGTCGGTCCTCGACGTGGCCGCCTACGTGGCGGTCGGCCTGGGAGCCGTGGGCGTGGTCCGTGGCGGCCGACGGCGCCGCGACTGGGCGTCCTGGACCGACACCCTCACCCTCCTGCTGGCGGCCGGCCTCATCCTGCTCGCCGTGCAGGGGGACCGGCACGCGCACCGGGCCGACCTGGTCGAGGTCAACGTCGGGACGCCGCTGCTCACCGCCGTCCTGCTCGTCGTCTGCGTGCCGCTGGCGCTCACCCGCGGCCGGACGGTCACCACGACGGCGCTGTTCACCGCAGCCGCGTTCGCCGTGGCCGCGTACGGCGGCGCCATCCTCACCGGCTCCACGCCGCGGGCCTCCGCCGTGCTCGACCCGGTCTCCCTCCTCCCCCTCGCCGCGCTCTGCCTGGCCGGGCGGCATCCCTCGGTCGCCGCCCTCGGCCCCGGCGCCGCCCCCGGCCGGGACACCACCTTCGGCCGGGTGGTCGCCGTGGGCGCCGTCCTCCTCGTCAACCCCGCCGTGCTGGTCCTGTGGACGGTGGACCACGGTGCCGTCGGTCACCTCCTGGGTGCGGGCAGCACGCTGCTCACCGGGCTGGCCCTGTGGCGGCTGTTCGCCCTGAGCCGGGAGCGGGAGCGCACCCGGGCGGCGCTGGCCGAGAGCGAGGAGCGCCTCCAGCTCCTGCTCGAGAACGCCGCCGACGTCATCGCCATCGTGGACGCCGCGGGCGCGGTCGCGTACATGAGCCCGGCGGTCCAGTCGCTGCTCGGTCGCCCCCCGGCGGACTACGTCGGGCGCGACGCCATCTCACTGGCCGATCCCCGCGACCAGCCGCGCCTCCAGGCCGCCGTCTCCGCGGCCAGCCGCACCGCAGGCGGCGGCTCCGGCGTCGTGGACACCGACATCCGCGTGCAGCACAGCTCGGGTGGCACCCGCTGGGTGGAGATGCGCATCAGCGGCCGGGTGGACGCCGTCGGCATCGAGGGCTGGGTGGTGAACTTCCGCGAGGTCACCGACCGCAAGCTCTTCGAGGAGGAGCTGCGCCGGCAGGCCACCACCGACCCGCTCACCGGGCTGCTCAACCGGACCGCCTTCAACGAGCGGCTGGCCGCCGCCACCGCCGACGCCGACCCCGGCGCCTGCCCCGGGGTGCTGTTCGTCGACGTCGACGACTTCAAGGCCGTGAACGACACCCTGGGCCACGCCGCGGGGGACGAGCTGCTGCTGGCCGTCGCCGCCCGGCTCTCCGCCGACGTGCGAGGCGAGGACGTGGTCGCGCGACTGGGCGGCGACGAGTTCGCCCTCCTGCTGGCCGACGCCGACGGGAGCCGCCTGCGCGACGTCGCCGACCGCCTGCTGACCGCGTTGCGCGAGCCGGTGCGGGTGGGGTCCCGCACGATCACCGTGACCGCGAGCATCGGCGGCGCGCTCGGGGGCGCCGGCTGCACGGCCGAGGAGCTGCTGCACCGCGCCGACACCGCGATGTACGCCGCCAAGCGCACCGGCAAGGACTCCCGCGCCCTGCTGGGCGCGGTCGAGGAGGCGCTGCCCTGACCCGCACGGGGGTCAGGGCTGCTGCGGCACCCGGCCCAGGTTGACCAGCAGGCGGCGCAGCAGGTCCGCCAGCTGCTCCCGGTCGCCCGACGGCAGCGCCTCCAGCAGCCGCCGCTCGGTCTCCAGGTGGTCGGGCAGCGCCGCGTCGAGGGCGGCCCGCCCCGCGTCGGTCAGCGTGACGACGACGGCCCGCCCGTCGGCCTCGCTGCGCTCGCGGGTGATCAGTCCCCGCTCCTCCAGCCGGTCCAGCCGCTGGGTGATCGCGCCGGAGGTGACCAGCGCCGTGCGCATGAGCGCGGTCGGCGTGAGCTGGTAGGGCGCCCCGGCCCGCCGCAGGGCCGCCAGGACGTCGAAGGAGGGCGCGTCGAGGCCGTGGCGGGCGAATGTGGCCCGCTGGGCGAGGTGGACCTCGCGCTGGAGCTGGGTGATGCGCCCGACGATCCCCATCGGCGAGCAGTCGAGGTCCGGACGCTCCCGGGCCCACTGCTCGAGGATCAGGTCGACGGCATCCTCCACGTCGCTCACCGTAACGGCCCGGACCGCTCCGCCGGACCGGCGCGCATCACCGCAGCCGGGAGCTCAGCCGGACGGTGAAACCCTCCGGACCCGGCAGGAGGTCGACGTGGTCCCACAGCTTGCGGGTGAGCCACAGCCCCATGCCGCCCTGGGCGAGGTCGACGCCGTGCGCCGGGCGGAAACCCGGGAAGGGGACGTCGGTGCCGCCTCCCTGGTCGGTGATGGCGCACACCAGCCGCTCGCCGTCGGCCCACACGCGTGCCGAGACCGGGCGGGCGCCGTGCCGGAAGGCGTTGCTGGCGATCTCGCTGGCGGCGAAGTGCAGGTCGGCGGCCTGGTCCGGATCGGGCACGTGCGCGTGGATCACCGACCGCAGCAACCGGCGGAGCTCGACGAGGGACGGGGCGTCGTCCACGGCCAGCGCGGGGGCGACGTCCTCCACCGGCTCGCGCGGGACCGGCAGCCGCCGGGCGTAGTCGGCAGGCTCCTCGAAGGCCTCGCTCGGGGTGAGCCCGCTGCCGGTGAGCAGCCAGGGGTGCGTGGCGGCCGCGCCGGCCAGCACCTCCGGGGCCAGCTCGCGGCGGTCGAACAGGCACAGCCCCGACACCGGCCGGGCGGCGAGCAGCAGGTTCACGGCGGCCTCGTAGCGCAGGCCCTCCCGCCAGTTGCGCGGCGCGGGCCCGAACCGGACCTGCCCGGCGAAGCGCAGCCGCCCCGAGCCGGTGCCCTGCGCCCGCCGCACGAGGTCGTGGCTGGCGGCGACGGCGTCGGGCACGGTCGCCTCGAGCAGGCACAGCCGGGCGTCCTGCTCGACGGCCCCGGCCCGCTCGCCGAGCGCCCCGCTGATCAGCGCCGTCGTCGCCGGGGGGCAGGAGAGCACGACCAGGTCGTCGGCGCGCAGCCCCTCCTCGAGGTAGGGCAGGGTCGCGGCCAGCAGCTCGTCGTCGGAACCGACCAGCGCGGCGACGTGCGAGACGCCGCCGGGAGGGACCGTCGGCTCCGGCCGGGCAGCCGGATGGGCCGGAACGGCGGCCGCAGCCACGCCCTCGCCGATCACCCGCGCCATCCGGTCTCCCGCAGCCTCGGACCGGAGCGATCCCGGCCGACTGGTTGAGCATTCTGCGACATCGTCGGCCACGTCCTGCAGGAGGGCGCGGCGAACGCCGCGTGTTCACCCCTCGGGGTCGCTCGCCGCACCCCGGGCACACCGGGTGGCGGTGGGGTCGCACCCCACCGCCCGCCCGGCGGTGTCAGTTCTGGAACGCCCCCGCCACGCTCCGCAGCTCGCCCGACATGCGGACCAGGTCGTCCGCCGCCGCCTGCATGGCGGCGACCCCCGTGGAGGTCTCCTGGGCGCCACGGGCGACCTCGGCGACGGTGCCGGCGATGGACCGGCCGCTCTCGGCGGCGTCCCCGATGGACCGGCTCATCTCGTTGGTGGTGGCGGTCTGCTCCTCGACGGCCGAGGCGATCGTCGTCTGGTAGTCGTTGATCTCCGCGATGATCGCGGTGACACCGCCGATCGCCCGGACGGCGCTGCCCGTGTCGGTCTGGATCGCCTCGACCCGCTTGGCGATGTCCTCGGTGGCCTTCGCCGTCTCCTGCGCCAGCTCCTTGACCTCGTTGGCCACCACCGCGAAGCCCTTGCCGGCCTCCCCGGCACGAGCGGCCTCGATCGTGGCGTTCAGCGCCAGCAGGTTCGTCTGCTCGGCGATGCTGGTGATCACCTTCACGACGTTGCCGATCTCCACCGAGGACTCCCCCAGCTTGGCCACGGTCGCCGTCGTCGTCTCCGCGGCCGAGACGGCGCTGCCGGCGATGCGGGCGGCCTCGGCGGCGTTGTGCGCGATCTCCCGGATGGACGCACCCATCTCCTCCGCGCCCGCGGCGACCGCCTCGATCCCGCTGCTGACCTCCCGGGTGGCGCGGGTGACGTCCTCGGCCTGCACCTGCGAGCGGTCGGCCGTGCCGGCGATCGACTCGCTGGTCGACGACAGCGTGCGGGCGGCCTCCTCGAGCATCTGCGAGGCCTGGCCGACCTCGCTGACGACGCCGGAGACCCGCCCCAGCGTGGTGTTGACCGCCGCGGCCAGCTGGTCCAGCTCGGTCCGGCCGGCGCCCTCGTCGAGGCGGCGCTGCAGGTCCCCGGTGCTCAGCACCTCGGTCATCTCCCGCAGCGGCCGGTTGATGCTCCGGGACACCACCAGCGACAGGGCAACGATGAGCACGCTGACCGGCACCGCCCAGAGCGCCATGGCGACCAACTCCGCGCGGAACGCGCCGTCGAGGTCGGCGACGTAGATCCCGGAGCCGATGACCCAGCCCCAGGGCTCGTAGCCGGTGACGAAGGAGATCTTGGGCTGCGGCTCCTCCTCGCCGGGCTTGGGCCACAGGTAGTCGACGAAGCCGCTGCCCTCGGCCTCGACGACCTCCACGAACTCCACGAACAGCTTCTTGCCGTCGGGGTCCTCGTTGGCCGACAGGTCCTGACCGTCGAGCTCGGGCTTGATCGGGTGCATGACCATGCGGGGGGTCATGTCGTTGATCCAGAAGTACTCCTCCCCGGAGTACCGCAGCCCGCGGATCCCGGCGGCGGCCGCCGCCTGGGCCTCCGCACGGGTCAGCTCGCCGGCCGCCTCCTGCTCGCCGTAGTGGGCGACGACGCCCAGCGCGGCCTCCACCGCCACCCGGGCCTGGTTGCGCTGCTCCTCCTCGATGGTCGCGCGCACGTGCAGCGCGCCGATCACGGCGATCGTCGCCATCCCGATCACCGCAACGAGCACCAGCGTCATCAGACGGGTGCTCACCTTCACGCGGCGCAGTCGCCCGGTCATCGAAACTCCTTCGGTCGGATCCCTCCCTCCCGTGGTCGGGCCGCGGAGGTGGGGATCAACCCGAAGGGGCGTACCGATGCCGGGCCGTGACGCCAGCCACCACTCGCGCCCCGCCCGCCTCAGCGGCGCACGGAGACCGTCACCGTGAACTTCGGGTCCCGCCCGGTGACCCGCGTCGGCCCGACCACCCGGTTGAGCGCCGGGCGGTAGCGCAGCGCCGAGTTGTAGACCGTCCAGAGCTCGCCGCCGGGCCGCAGCATCCGGGCCGCCGCCACGAACAGCCGGTCGGCGGCGGTCGTGACCACCGCCGCGCCCACGTGGAACGGCGGGTTGCAGACCACGAGGTCCACCGAGCGGTCGGGCACGGTCGCGCCGGCGTCGTCGCGGCGCACCTCGATGCGGTCGGCGACACCGTTGGCGGCCGCCGTCGCCACGGCCGAGGCGACGGCGGCGGCGGACTGGTCCACGGCCAGGACCCGGAGCTCCGGCCGGCTCCTCGCGAGCAGCGCGGCCAGCACGCCGGTGCCGCAGCCGAGGTCGACGGCGGTCCGCGCGTCAAGGGCCATCTCCGGGAGCGCCCGCAGCAGCGCGCGGGTCCCGACGTCGACCTTCGTCCCGGCGAACGCGGCGCCGTGGGCGCAGACGGTCAGGCCGAGGTCGGGGTGCTCCTGGCGCCGGGGGAAGGACGTCGGCCGCGACCGTGGCCCGCGGGCCACCAGCACCCGGGACTTCTGCCGGGCCAGGCTCGCCTGCACCTCGTCGAACGAGTCCCGGAGGACGTCGTTCATCGCGTGCGTCATGTGCTTGACCCGGCCGCCCACCAGGACGGTGACGTCCGGGGCCGCGGACCCGGCGACCACCTCGGCGATCTCCCGGAGCGCGTCGAGCCCCTTGGGGGCCTTGACCAGCACCACCCGGGCGCCCGCCGCCAGCCCGGGACCCAGCGGCAGCGAGCGGTGGCGGCCCGGGAGGCCGACGCGCTCGGCGTTGGCGGCCAGCGCCCGCTCCCCCACCAGCAGGTCCTGGCCCACCCGCACGCCGGTCAGCCCGTGCCGGGCGGCGAGCCCCAGGGCGAGCGCTCCGTAGGAGTCGTCGACGACGGCGACCTCATCGGGACCGCAGCCGGGGACGAGGTCGGCCGCGAGGTCGAGCAGCAGCCGGTCGGTCGCGTCGACGGCGACCAGGTCGGGGGCCTCGACGTCCGGGGTGCGCCGGAGCGCGCCGAGGACCTCGTCGGTGCCGAGCGCCACGCCGGCCCTCAGCGGCGGGGCGTGGCGGCGACCAGGTCGGCCACGACGCGCGCGAGCTCGGGGCCGACGTCCTCCTGCAGGAAGTGACCGCCGCCGGCAAGCGTGGTGTGCGCCATCCCGCGGGCGCCGGGCACCAGCTTCTGGAACACCCGCTCGCCCCCGCCGGTGATCGGGTCGCCGTCGGAGAACGCCGTGAGGAACGGCTTCTCCCAGCTCATCAGCACCTCCCAGGCCGCGCGGTTGGCCGCGGCCGCCGGGTCGTCGGGCGACGTCGGCACCAGCGCGGGGAACTGCCGGGCGCCGGCGGTGTACCGGTCGTCGGGGAAGGGGGCGTCGTAGGCCGCGACCACCTCGGGGGCGAGCCCGCCGACGGTGCCGTTGCCGACGATGCGGCCGATGTGGAACTCGGGGCTCTCCTGCGAGAACCGCTGCCAGGCGAGGAACGCCTCGCTCATCTTCTGGTCGCCGGTGGGCAGGCCGGTGTTGGCGACGACGACCCGGGCGAACCGGTCGGGGTTCTCGGCGACCAGCCGCAGCCCGATCAGCCCGCCCCAGTCCTGGCAGACGAGGGTGAGGTCGCGCAGGTCGAGCTCGTCGAGCAGCGCCTGCCGCATCCACCCGACGTGCCGGGCGTAGCTGTAGTCGTCGCGGGAGACCGGCTTGTCGGAGCGGCCGAACCCGACCAGGTCGGGCGCCACGACGCGCAGGCCGGCGTCGACGAGCACCGGGATCATCCGGCGGTAGAGGAACGACCAGGACGGCTCGCCGTGCAGCAGGAGCACCGTCTCGCCGTCGGCCGGGCCCTCGTCGACGTAGGCCACCCGCAGCCGCCCGCCCTCGCCGTCGTCGACCTCGACGTAGCGGGGCTCGTACGGGAAGTCGGGCAGGTCGGCGAAGCGCTCGTCGGGCGTGCGGAGGGTCTCCATACCCCCAGTCTTACCGGCGGTGGGGGACGTGCTGGAACGGCCCCACTGCAAGGCCCGCCACGAGCCTGCGAGTGGTGGGGGCAGGGGTCCTCTCTCAGACGCCGGGCAGTCCCACCGGGCAGGAGACGCCGGTCGAGTGCACCGGGCAGTAGCCGTTCGGCACCTTGTAGAGGTACTGCTGGTGGTAGTCCTCGGCGTAGAAGAACTCGCCCAGGGGCGCGATCTCGGTGGTGATCTCCCCGTACCCGGCCGCCTTCAGCCGCTCCTGGTAGGCGTCGCGGGTGGCCAGGGCCGCCTTCTCCTGCTCCGGCGAGGCGTAGTAGATCGCCGAGCGGTACTGGGTGCCGACGTCGTTGCCCTGCCGCATGCCCTGGGTCGGGTCGTGGTCCTCCCAGAACGCCTTGAGCAGCTGCTCGTAGGAGGTCACCGCCGGGTCGAAGACCACCAGGACGACCTCGGTGTGCCCGGTCCGCGCCGAGCAGACCTCGTCGTAGGTCGGGTTGGGCGTGTGCCCGCCGGCGTAGCCCGCCGCGGTCGAGTAGACGCCGGGCAGCTGCCAGAACACCTTCTCCACGCCCCAGAAGCACCCCGCGCCGAAGACGGCGGTCTGCATGCCCTCGGGGAAGGGCGGCTGGATGCGGTTGCCGTTGACGGCGTGCGTCTCGGGGACGTGGGGCAGCGGCTGCGCGCGGCCCGGCAGCGCGTCCTCGGCCGACACCGGCTGGGTCTTGGACCGGGAGAAGAGCATGACCCCACTCTAGGTCGGTCGTGCAACACCGATCCCGCCCGCAGCAGGGCGTCCGCCGGCGCGCGCAGGCCTTGCCGGGGGCCCGGGTGCGGCGCTACGGTCCTTGTATAAGTTGATGCTTATGGAGAGAGGGACGCCATGACCACCATCGACCCCGTCTCGACGGCCGGCCTGGTCACCCGTGAGGTGCGCACCGGCTCTCGGGGCGGCGCCCCGACGCGGATCGCCGTCGCCCGGCGCACCTACCGGGCCGCCCGCGCCGACGTCTGGGGCGCGCTGACCGACGCCGAGCGGCTCCCCCGCTGGTTCCTGCCGGTGAGCGGGGAGCTGCGCCCGGGGGGCCGCTACCAGCTCGAGGGCAACGCCGGCGGGGTGGTCGAGAGCTGCCAGGAGCCCGAGTCGTTCGCCGTCACCTGGGAGTTCGGCGGGACGGTCTCCTGGCTGCGGGTGCACCTCGCGCCGTCCGACGGCGGCACCACCCTCGAGCTGGTGCACGAGGCGCCGGTGGACCCGGAGTTCTGGGCGCAGTTCGGGCCGGGGGCGGTGGGCGTGGGCTGGGACCTGGCGCTCATGGGTCTGGGCCTGCACCTGGAGAGCGGCGGCCCGGTCGACCCCGAGCTCGCGGCGACGTTCACCCTGACGCCCGAGGGGGCGGAGTTCACCCGCCGGGCGGCCGCCGGGTGGGCCGAGGCCGCGGCCGCCGACGGTGACGACCCCGCCGCCGCGCGCGAGGCGGCCGACCGTACGGTGGCGTTCTACACGACCCCGCCGTCCGAGGATGCCGCCGGGAGCTGAGTGAACGGGACCTTCGAGGCGCTGGGGGACCGCACCCGCCGGCAGATCCTGGAGCTGCTCTCCACCGGGGAGAAGCCGGCGGGGGCGATCGTCTCGGGCCTGCAGCGGACCGCGCCGATCTCCCAGCCCGCCGTCTCCCAGCACCTGCGGGTGCTGCGGGAGGCCGGGCTGGTCACGGTGCGCGCCGAGGGCACCCGCCGGTTGTACGCCCTCGACCCGGCCGGGGTCGTGGCGGCCCAGGCCTGGCTGGTGGCGCTGGCCGATCCCCTGGCCGCCTTCGCGCAGCCCCTCGACGCGCTGGCGACCGAGGTGGCCCGGGGGCAGCGGGCCCGGCGGACGGTGCCGGGGATACCGGGGGCCGCGGAGAGCGACGACCCCGGTGGCCATCGGGCGGGCTGATCACCACGAGCTCGTCGCAGTCGGCGCACGCACCCACCGCCCGGCAGGATGGGCCGCATGCCGATCACGACCCGCGAATGGCAGCTGGCGGCCCGCCCGCACGGTGAGCCCACCCCCGACGACTTCCGGCTCGTGGAGCTCGAGCACCCCGACCCGGCCGAGGGGCAGGTCGTCGTCCGCATGCTGGTGATGTCCGTCGACCCCTACATGCGCGGCCGGATGAACTCCGGGAAGTCCTACGCGGCCCGCTGGGAGATCGGCGAGACGATGAGGGGCGGCGCGGTCGGCCGGGTCGTGGCCTCCCGCTCGCCCGCCGTCCCCGAGGGCGCGCTCGTGCTCGCCGACGCCGCCTGGCGCGACGTCGCCGTCCTCGACGCCGCGCACGTCCGGGTGCTGCCCGAGCTGCCCGGCATCCCGCCGAGCTACCACCTCGGCGTGCTGGGGATGCCCGGGTTGACCGCCTGGGCCGGGCTGTTCCGGCTCGCGGAGTTCCGGGAGGGCGACACCGTCTTCGTCTCGGGCGCCGCGGGCGCGGTCGGGAGCCTGGTGGGCCAGTTCGCGAAGCTGTTCGGCGCCGCGGCGGTCATCGGCAGCGCCGGGACGCCGGAGAAGGTGCGCTGGCTGACCGAGGAGGTGGGGTTCACCCGCGCCTTCGACTACCACGACGGCCCGGTGGCCGAGCTGCTCGCCGGTGCCGCGCCCGACGGCATCGACGTGTTCTTCGACAACGTCGGGGGCGAGCACCTCGAGGCCGCCATCGGCGCGTTCAACCAGTTCGGCCGGGGCGCGCTGTGCGGCGCGATCTCCGGCTACAACGCCACCGAGCCGGCGCCGGGGCCGCGCAACATGTTCATGATGGTCACCAAGAAGCTCAGCCTGCGCGGGTTCATCGTCGGCGACCACGCCGACCTGCGGGACGAGTTCACGACGAAGGTCACCGGGATGGTCACCTCCGGGGACCTCGTCGTCCGCGAGACGGTGCGCGAGGGCCTGGAGAACGCCGTCGACACCTTCCTCGACCTCCTGCGCGGCGGGAACACCGGCAAGATGGTGGTGAAGCTCGCCGACTGACGCCGGTTCCCGCCGGGCGGGACGGGGCAGAGCAGGGAGCATGTGGCTCTTCCTCACCCGCCGGCTGCGCATGTGGCTGATCCTGACCGTGCTCGTCCCGCTGGCCACCGGCCTGCTGCGCCGGCTGGGCCGTGCCCTCGAGCGGCGCCGCGGGCCGTCGACCGTGAGCAACGCCCTGCTGAAGGCCGGTGACCTGGGTGACCGGGCCCGGGCGACCCTGGGCGGCGGCCGCCGATCACGCCGGGCGTGACCGAGCCGGCCCTGGAGACCCGGCCGGCGACCGGCCGGCCCGCCGCGGTGGCGCTGTTCTGCCACGGCGGGACGGTGGCCAGCGTGGAGCCGCCCCGCGAGCGGGCGCTGTCGCTGGTGCGCATGCGCGCGATGGAGCAGTTCGTCTCCGCCGCCGGCACCGAGCGGGGGCTCACCACCTGCCTGCTGCGCTACCGGGTGGCCGGCTGGAACGGGGCCGCCGCCGACGCCTACGCCGACGTCCGGTGGGCGCTGGACCGCATCCGCGCCGAGCACGGCGACCTGCCCGTCGTCCTGGTCGGGCACTCGATGGGCGGCCGGGCGGCGCTGCGCGCGGGCGGGCACGACGGCGTCGCGGCGGTCTGCGCCCTCGCGCCCTGGACGCCGCCCGGTGAGCCGGTCGGCCACCTGCGCGACCGCACCGTCGCGATCCTGCACGGCCGGGGCGACCGCTGGGTCCCCGCCCAGCTCTCGGCGCAGTTCGCGGTGCGGGCCCACCACGCGGGCGCCCGGGTCGCGCGGTTCACCATCGCCGGGGGGCACAGCATGCTGCGGTCGGCGCACCGGTGGCACGGGTTCGCCCGCGACGTCGTCCTCGCCGGCACGGGGCTGGCGCCGCTGCCGCCCGGTCTCGCCGGAGCGCTGGACCGCCCGGCACCCGAGGGGCTGGGCGTCCCGCTCTGAGGTGGGCAGGTCCGTTGCGGTCGTCGGCAGGACCGGACCTCGTCCGCTCGGGCGGAGGCCCTTAGCGTCGGCCCGGTGATGGACTGGAGCACCGACCCCGCCGAGGCCGCCGCCCACTTCGCCCGCCGGCTGGCCGTGGAGACCGACGTCAGCGACGTGCACGCCGCCCTCGAGTCGGGGTGGCCGGGCTTCGTCCTGGTCGACAGCCGCAGCACCGCGGCGTGGGAGCAGGGGCACGTGCCGGGCGCGGTGCACCTGCCGGGCGCCGAGATCCCCGACCGGGCGCCCGCCGAGCTCGATCCCGCGGTCCCGGTGGTGACCTACTGCTGGGGGCCGGCCTGCAACGGCGCCACCCGTGCAGCGCTCCGGCTGGCGCTGCTGGGTTACCGGGTGCGGGAGATGATCGGCGGGTTCGAGTACTGGGCCCGGGAGGGCCTGCCCGTGGCGGGGCCGGACGGTGTGCACCGGCCCGCCGTCGACCCGCTCACCGCCCCGTCCCCCGGCGTCAGCTGCGGGTGCTGAGGGCCTGCGCCGGGTCGTCGTCCAGCCGAGCCCACAGCAGCTGGTCGTGCGTGCGGCCGTCCCCGTAGCGGAAGCAGCGGCGCAGCCGGCCCTCGTGGATGAAGCCCGCCTTCTCGGCGCCCCGGCGCGAGGCGGTGTCATCCACCGCGTGGCAGAGCTCGATCCGGTCGACCGGCAGCGCGGCGAACGCCCACCGGCAGACGGCGTCGACCGCGGCGGCGGCCAGCCCGCGGCCGCGCGCCGCCGGCACCGTCCAGGAGCCGATCTGCGCGTCGCCTGCAGCCGGTCGATGGTCCATCCGCCGGCCGAGGAGCACCAGGGCATCGGTGCGCGGGGCGATGACGCCGCCGTTCCACCCACGGATCTCCCGGTCCCGGGACTGCCAGAGGACGTCGACGTCGTCCTCGCGCCAGGGCCGCAGCAGCGAGCCGCCCACCGGCAGCTCGCACGGCTGCAGCGGTCCCGCCGTGATCATGATCCCGATCGGGGGCTCACCCCTCCGCCGAACCCGGGGCCGTCATCGGCTTGTGGCTCTTGCCGGCGATCGAGTCGGGCATGAGCGCCGAGAGGCGGCCCATCAGCTTGCTGCTCACCGAGCCGGCGAAGACCGAGGTCTCGCCCTTCATCAGCCCCTCGAACCCCTGGCGGGCCACCAGCGCGGGGTCGTCCTTGCTGTCGCTGGCGCCGAGCTTGGTGTCGGTGAGGTCGGCGCGGTCGAAGAACTCGGTGTCCGTGGGGCCGGGGAGCAGAGCGGTGACGGTGACGCCCGTGTCGGTGAGCTCCTCGCGGAGGCCGAGCGCGAGGAACTGCACGAACGCCTTCGTCGCGGAGTACACGGCCTGGAAGGGCTCCGGCGCCTGCGAGGCCACCGAGGACGTGAACAGGATCCGCCCCTCCCCGCGGGCCACCATGTCCTGCGCGACCCGCTTGGCCAGGTGCATCGTCGAGATGCAGTTCAGCTCCACCATCCCGATCTCGGCGTCGAGGTCGGTCTCGACGAACCGCCCGCCGACGCCGACGCCCGCGTTGAGGGCGGCCGCGTCCAGGGGCCGGCCGGAGCCGCGCACGGCCGCGACGACCTTCTCGACCTCCCCGCGGACGGTCAGGTCGGCCCGGATGGGCGAGACCGCGGCCCCGCGCTGGCGCAGCTGCAGGGCCGCCGCGTCCAGCTCGGAGTCCTCGGCGACGACCACGAGGTCGAACCCGTGCTCGGCGAACTGCTTGGCCAGCTCCAGCCCGATGCCGCTGGACGCACCGGTGACGAGGGCGAGGGGTCGGGGCGTTGCGTCGGACACGGGACCTCCACGGGGTACGAACGGCGGACGGCACCCCCGTGCCCAGATCCGCACGGGCGCACTCCTGGCCGCGTGTCGGCAGCGGTCCCGTGGGGGTAGCCCCCGCCCGTGCAGGTGCACGTGCGGCCGGCCCCGGACCTGCGGTGGCTGCTGGCCCCGCGATACCGCTCCGCCGGCGAGCGCCCGCTCCCGTTCGACCCCGACGCGACGGTGGGCCACCTGGTGCAGGCGGCCGGGATCCCGCTGACCGAGGTGGGGGCGATCCGGGTGGACGGCGCCGCGGCTACGGCCTCCGGACGCGTCTGCCCCGGCGCGGTCGTCGGGGTCGACCCGGTGCCGCGGCCGGTCGCCGTCCCGCCGGGCGGCTTCCTGCTCGACGTCGGGCTGGGCGCCCTCGCCCGGCGGCTGCGGCTGCTCGGGCTCGACGCCGCGTGGTCGAACGACGCCGACGACCCCGGGCTGGTCGCGCGGGCGGCGGCCGAGGACCGGGTGCTGCTCACCCAGGACCGGGGCCTGCTCATGCGGCGGGCGCTGACCCACGGCGCGCTCGTGCGCGGCGCCGGGCCCGACGCCCAGCTCGCCGACGTCCTCGACCGGTTCGCCCCGGCACCGGCCCCGCTCACCCGGTGCACGGCCTGCAACGGCGTGCTCCAGCACGTGCCCAAGGAGGAGGTGGCCGAGCAGCTGCAGCCGGGGACCCGCCGCAGCCACGAGGAGTTCTCCCGGTGCGCCGCCTGCGGGCGGGTGTACTGGCGTGGCGCCCACGCCGCCCGCATCGACGCCCTCGTCCAGCGCGCCCGGCGGACGTGCCGGGACAGGCAAGGCTGACCTTGGCCCCAGGGGGCCACGGGTCGGCCCCGGCGTGACACGCGGGGCGGGCAGGAAGCAGGCGACCACCCCGCCCCGGATCAGCCTGCGAGGCCCGCCGTGTACCTGTCGAAGACCGAGGCCGCCGTCCTGCCGACGACGCTCCGCGCCCCCGCGCACCGCACCCCCCGCACCGATCCGGCCCGCCGCCGGCTGTGGACGATGCTCGGCCCGGCCTTCGTCGCCGCCGTCGCCTACGTCGACCCCGGCAACTTCGCGACCAACTTCTCCAGCGGCGCGGCGTTCGGGTACACGCTGCTGTGGGTCATCGTCGCGGCCAACCTCATGGCGATGCTCATCCAGTCGCTGACGGCGAAGCTCGGGCTGGCCACCGGCCGCGACCTGGCCACCCTCTGCCGCGAGCGCTTCCCCCGGCCGGTCACCTGGGGGCTGTGGCTGCAGGCGGAGGCGGTGGCCATCGCGACCGACCTGGCCGAGATCGTCGGCGGTGCGGTGGCGCTGTACCTGCTCTTCGGGGTGCCGCTGCCGATCGGCGGCGTGATCACCGCGGCGGTCGCCTTCCTGCTGCTGGCCGCGCAGTCCCGCGGGTACCGGCCGTTCGAGCGGGTCATCACCGGGCTGCTGCTCGTGGTGGGGCTGGGCTTCGGATACACGCTGCTCGGGTCCGGGGTGGACCCCGGCGGGCTGGCCGACGGCATGGTCCCCTCCTTCGAGGGCGCCGAGAGCGTGGTGCTCGCCACCGGCATCCTGGGCGCCACCGTGATGCCGCACGTGATCTACGTGCACTCGGCCCTCACCCCCGGCCGCTACGGCGACGCCGTGACCGCCGGCCGCACGCGGGAGGGCCGGGGCCGGCTGCTGCGCGCCCAGCGGCTCGACGTGCTCCTCGCCATGGGGGTGGCCGGCCTGGTCAACGCCGCGATGCTGGTCATCGCCGCCCAGCTGTTCACCAGCGACAGCGGCGTCGACAGCCTCGAGGGCGTGCACGCCGGGCTCGGCGACCAGCTCGGCACCGGCGCCGCGCTCGCCTTCGCCCTCGCGCTGCTGGCCTCCGGCTTCGCCTCCTCCTCGGTGGGCACGCACGCCGGGCAGGTCGTCATGGCGGGGTTCCTCAAGCGGCACATCCCCGTGCTCACCCGCCGGCTGATCACCCTGGCCCCGGCGCTCGCCGTGCTGGTGCTGGGCGGGGACCCGACGACGGCGCTGGTCTGGTCGCAGGTCGTGCTCTCGTTCGGCATCCCGTTCGCCCTGGTGCCGCTGCTGTGGCTGACCAGCCGGCGCGACCTCATGGGCGGCTGGGTCAACCGCCGCACCACCACGGTGGCCGGCAGCGTCGTCGCCGTCCTGATCATCGGGCTCAACGCCCACCTGATCGGCGGCCTGCTCTTCGGCTAGGCCCTCCGCGATCATGGCGCGGGGACCACGGGATCCAGCCCGCCCGTGGTCTGCGCGCCATGATCGCGGTGGTCTACGCTCGGTGGCACAACTGAACACCCATCAACAGCAGGGGAGCGCTTCGGCGCTGAGAGTGCGGGACACCGCAGACCCTCGAACCTGATCCGGGTCATGCCGGCGCAGGGAGTCTGGAGGAAAGACATGGCCGAACCGGCCGTCCGCCCGTCGTCCGCGAACACCGGGCGGGAGCGCCCCGCCGTCCGGTGGCGCACCGTCGACATCGTCGTCACCGCCGTCCTGGGCGTCGCCTTCGGCGTCGTCTTCTGGGCCTGGAACCTGGTGTTCGGCGTGCTCGCCGAGCCGCTGGACTTCTTCCCGCCGCTCTCGGCGGTCCTCAACGGCGTCTACCTCATGCCCGGCGTGGTCGCCGGGCTGCTGGTGCGCAAGCCCGGGGCGGCGACGTTCGCCTCCACGCTCGCTGCCGCGGTGAGCCTGCTGATGGGCTCCCCCTACGGCGGCATCATCGTCGTCTACGGCCTGGTGCAGGGTCTGGGGGCCGAGCTCGGCTTCCTGCTCACCCGCTACCGCAGCTTCGGCTGGGGCACCGCGCTGCTGGCCGGCGTCACCGCGGGGCTGTCGACGGCGGTCCTCGACAACGTCCTCTACTACAGCGAACTGGGCTTCCTGACCTTCCAGGTGCCGTACACCGTCTTCACGGTGCTCTCCAGCGTGCTGCTGGCCGGCGTCGTCGGCCTGCTGCTGGTGCGTGCGCTGGCCCGCACGGGGGCGCTCGGCGCCTTCGCGTCGGGCCGCGAGCGGGTCTGACGCGGCGGGTGCCCAGGAGGACCTCCCGGGACGCCCTGCCACTGCTCCCCCCGGCGAGCAGCGGCGGGGCGCCGGGCGCGCACGGCCCGTCGCGGGTCGTCGCCCGGGGGCTCGGCGTCCGGCACGCCTCCCGCCGGGCCTGGGCGATCACCGACGTCGACCTGGTCGTCGAGCCCGGGGAGCGGGTGCTGCTCACCGGCGCCTCCGGGGCGGGCAAGTCCACGCTGCTCGCCGCGCTCGCCGGGATCCTCGACGACGAGGGCACCGAGGTCACCGGTGAGCTCACGGTCGGCGGCACCTCCCCCCGGGCGGCGCGGGACCGGCTGGGCCTGCTCGCGCAGGACCCCGACAGCCAGCTGGTCATGACCCGCGCCGGCGACGACGTCGCCTTCGGCCTGGAGAACGCCGGCCTGCCGCCGGGGGAGATCTGGCGGCGGGTCGACGAGACGCTGGCCGCCGTCGGCTTCCGGTACGGCCGCGACCGGGCGACGCAGGCGCTCTCCGGCGGGGAGAAGCAGCGGCTGGTCCTGGCCGGGGCGCTGGCCCGTCGTCCCGGGCTGCTGCTGCTCGACGAGCCCACCGCGCAGCTGGACCCGGAGGGGGCGGCGCTGGTCCGCGATGCCGTCGCGCGGGCCACCGCCGACCGCTCGGCCACCGTGCTGGTCGTCGACCACGACGCCGCCCCGTGGCTGCCGCTGGTCGACCGGGTGGTGGAGCTGGTGCCCGGGGGGCTGGTCGCCCACGGTCCGGGCTGGCGGCCCACCCCGCGGACGGCCGGGCTGCGGCTGCCGCCCGCGCTGGACGGACCGGTCCTCCTCACCGCCGACGCCGCCGGCTACACCTACCGGGGCGCGGGTCGGCCCGCCTTGCTGCCGACCGACCTGACGTTGCGTGTCGGCCGGGTCACCGCCGTCACCGGTCCGAACGGGAGCGGGAAGTCCACCCTCGCGCTCCTGGTGGCCGGGCTGCGGGCGCCCACCACCGGGCGGGTGTCCGCCGCCGCGGAGCTGGCCGCCGGCACCCGCCGGGACGAACCGGCCCCGCACCGCTGGCGCGCCGGGGAACTGGTCAGCCGGATCGGCACGGTGTTCCAGCACCCCGAGCAGCAGTTCCTGACCGGCCGGCTGCGCGACGAGCTGGCGCTGGGGCCGCTGCGCTCGGGCGGCCACGCCGAGGCGGCCCGCCGCACGGCCGAGGAGCTGCTCGAACGGCTGGGGCTGACCGCGTTCGCCGACGCGAACCCCTACACGCTCTCCGGCGGGCAGCAGCGCCGGCTCTCCGTGGCGACCGCCCTGGCGACCGCGCCGCGGGTCCTCGTGCTCGACGAGCCCACCTTCGGCCAGGACGCCGGCACCTGGCGCGAGGTGGTGACGCTGCTGGCCGAGCAGCGGGCGCGGGGCTGCGCCGTCGCGACCGTCACCCACGACGCCGATCTCGTGACCGCGCTCGCCGACGACCGGGTGGCGCTGGGGTGACCGCCTCGCTCGCGCTCGGGCCGGCGCCGGACACCGCGCTCTCCCGCATCAACCCGGTGGCCCAGCTGACCGCGATGGCCGTCGTCACCCTGGTGCTGCTCACCAGCCTCGACGTGGTCACCCCCGCGATCGTCGTGCTGTTCGAGCTGGCCCTCTTCCCCGCGGCCGGGCTCACCTCCGCCCACGCCGTCTGGGTGCGCACCTGGCCGATGCTCTTCGGCGCGGCCGGCGTCGGGCTGGTCAACGTCTGGCTGGCCGAGGACGCCTCGCTGGTCACCGGCGTCGGGCTCGCGCTGCGGGTGGTCGGCCTGGCCCTCCCCGGCGTGCTGCTGGTCGCCAGCACCGACCCGGTGCGGCTGGCCGACGCGCTCACCGTGCACTGGCGGGTGTCCCCGCGCTTCGCGTTCGGCGCGCTCGCGGCGCTGCGGCTGGCGCCGCTGCTGGTCGCCGAGTTCGAGGCGCTGCGCCTGGCGCGGCGGACCCGCGGGGTGGAGGCCGGGCGCAACCCGGTGGCGCGGGTGCGGCTGCTGGCCGGCATCGGCTTCGCACTGCTCGTCGGCGCGGTCCGGCGGGGCTCCCGCCTGGCGACGGCGATGGACGCGCGCGGCTTCGACTCCGGCATCCCCCGCAGCAACGCCCGCGGTTCGACCCTGCACCGGCGCGACGCCTGGTTCGTCCTCGCGGCGGTGCTGGTGTGCGCCCTCGCGGTCACGGTCAGCGTGCGGACCGGTCACTGGTCGCCGATCTTCGTCGGCTAGCCCTGTGATCTCGCCTACACGAGGTTTGACGGACCCGGCGCGCGCTCACACCTGACGGTCAGGCCTTGCCGCGATCGGTGGGCCGGCGATGGAGGAGAGCACAGGCGTGACAGGGCAGGCGGCCGGCACGATCTGGCCGTCGGCGTACCCGCCTGCGGCCGAGCCGGTCCTCACCTGGCGCCTGCGCGACGTCGCCGAGCTGCCCCGGGTGCGGGCGCAGGTCCGCGCCCGCATCACCGGCTCCGGCGTCGACGACCTCGTCGACCGGCTGGTCCTCGCCCTCGACGAGATGGCGTCCAACGCGCTGCGCCATGGCGGCGGCGAGGTGCGGGCGGCCCTCCGCACGGCCGGTGACGGCTACCTGCTCGAGGTCACCGACCAGGCACCGCAGACCCCGCCGACGCCGGCCGTCGGCCGGGATCCCAGCCGTGGCGGGCTCGGGCTCTACCTGATCGCCGAGCTCGCCGCCGAGCACGGCTGGTACGTCGAGGCGGACGCGAAGCACGTCTGGGCGCTGCTGCCGCGCTGAGGGCCCGCGCGGTCAGCCCTGGGTGTGGAGCCGGACGGCGACGAGGGCGACGTCGTCCTGCAGCCCCTCCGGGCGCAACCGCTCCAGCAGGGCGTCGCACAGCTCCGGGAGCGGCCGGCCGGCCAGCTCGGCCAGCGCCGAGCGCAGCCGGGCGGTGCCCTCGTCGAGCGAGAGGTCGCGGCCTTCGACCAGGCCGTCGGTGAACAGGAGCAGCGTCGTGCCGCGCGGCACCGTCACGACCGTCTCGGTGCGGCGCGTGGCCGGCTCCACCCCGAGCATCAGCTCGGCCCGCTCGCCGGCCAGCTCCTCGATCCGGCCGTCCGGCCGCAGCACCAGCGGCGGCGGGTGGCCGGCGTTGGACCAGCGGAGCCGGGTCAGACCCGCGGCCCGCTCCTCGTCGCTCTGCTCGACGCGGACGACCGCGGCGGTGGCCAGGGTCCCCATGCCCAGCCCCCGGATGGCGAGGTCGAGGTCGGTGAGCACCCCGGCCGGGCCGATGTCGCGGTAGGCGATGCCGCGCAGCATGCCCCGGAGCTGCCCCATGGCCGCGGCCGCCGCGGTGTCGTGCCCGACGACGTCGCCGATGACCAGCACCGTCGCGCCGGAGGGCTGCAGGAACGCGTCGTACCAGTCGCCGCCGACCTCGGCGACCGCCATCGCCGGGTGGTAACGCGCCACGATCTCGGAGTGGTCGGGTTGCGGCGGCGCGGTGAGCAGGCTGCGCTGCAGCCCCTCCGCGAGCCCGCGCTGCTGCTCGTAGAGCCGCGCGTTGTCCAGCGCCAGCGCCACCCGTCCGGCGACGTCCCGCGCCGTCGCGACGTCCTCCTGGTCCGGCAGCGGCCGGTCGGCGGAGCGGTAGACGCTGAGCGCCCCGAGGGTCCGGCCCCGTGCCGAGAGCGCCAGCGTGATCGCCGACCGGGGCGCCAGCTGCCAGAACACGTCGCTGACCTCACCGGCGGGCAGGGTCTGCCCCACGGCCGCGCCGACGTCGGGCACCACGAGCACCTGCCCCGAGGCCAGCGCCCGCAGGATCGGGGCGTCGGGCGGGATCGAGGCCAGCCGCAGGCCGGCGTAGCGGCGGACGACCTCCCGCAGCTCCGGGTCCCGGTGCCAGCTGGCGACGTCGCGCATCCGGCCGTCCTCGTCGGCGAGGCTGAGGATCGCCCAGTCACCCAGCTCCGGCACCAGCAGCTCGGCGACCCGCTGCAGCGCCTCCTCCTCACGTGGCCGGGTGTCCAGCGACGCCGACATGGCCGTGGTCGTGTGCGCGACCAGCGCGAGGCGGGTGGCGCTGCGGCGGGCGTGCTCCTCGGCCGCCCGCCGCTCGGTGACGTCGAGGAAGGAGACCGACAGCCCGTCGGGCGTGGGCCAGGCACGCACCTCGAACCACGCCTCCAGCGGCTGCGGGTAGTAGGCCTCGAAGACCTGCTCCTCCCCGGTCGCCACCGCGGCCCGGTAGTACCGCTCGAAGTCGCTGCCCAGGCCGGCCGGGAAGAGCTTCCAGATCACCCCGCCGATCAGCTCGTCGCGGGAGGCGCCGAGCACCCGCTCGGCCTCGGCGTTGACGTAGGTGAAGCGCCAGTGCCGGTCCACCGAGAAGAAGGAGGCCTTCATCGCCTCCAGCAGGCGGGCGATCCGGACGTCCTCCTGGCGTTGCGGCGTCGTGTCGAAACCGGCGCCCAGCAGCCGCACCGCGGTCCCGCCGTCGTCGGAGACCGCCCGGCCCCGGCCCCGCACCCAGCGGGTGCCCCCGGTCGGTAGGACGACGCGGAACTCGGCCTCGTAGTCACCGCGCCCGTCGATGGCCGCCTGGAGGGCCTCGGTCGTCCGCTCCCGGTCGTCGGGGTGGACACGGGAGACGAAGGCCTCGATCGTCTCGTCGAACTCCGGCCGCGCGTAGCCGAACAGGTCCAGCATCCGGTCGTCCCAGAGGAGCCGCCCCGTCGAGAGGTTCCAGTCGAAGCTGCCGATACCGGCGGCGTCGATGGCCAGCTCGAAGCGGACCCGGTGGGCCTCGTACTCCGCCGTGAGCGCCATGAGCTGGAGCTCCGTGCTGACCGAGTCGGCGAGCTGGCGCAGCAGGGCGATGTCGCGCTCGCTCCACTCCCGCGTCCCGGGCTCGTACGCGCAGAGCGCGCCGATCGGCTCCCCACCCGCGGCCCGCAGCGGGATGCCGAGGTAGGCGCCGACCTTCCCGGACCGGACGGGGCTGCGATCGGCCAGCCGTTCGTCGCGGGCGGCGTCCGGCACGACGAGGCAGTCGCCCTCGGCCACGGCGACGGCGCACAGCGAGTGGGAGACCGGCAGCCGGGCGCCGATCCCACCCGGTGGCAGCCCGGTGCCGGCGACCGCCGTCTGCACCTCGCCGACGAGCGAGACCTGGACGGAGGCGCAGTCCAGCAGCCGGGTCGCGAGGTCGGTGAGCCGCTGGAGGCTGCGGGAGCCGAGGGCCTCGGGGACCAGCCGGCGGACCAGCTCGACGCGGCTCCCCGTGCCGGGCACCGCACCGGGGCGGGCCGGCCCGTCGGGGAGCTCGGCGGCGGTCACGTGGGTTCTCCTCCACAGACGGTCCGCGGGTGGCCGACGACACGGTGGTTCCGGGCACGGCAGAGGAGGAGAGCCTGTCACACCGGTGCGCCCGACACGTGTACCCCGTTCGCGGGAACCGGCGGCCGGGGCGGGCGCCCGCGCGGGGACCGGACCGGTCAGGGGTCCGGCCCGCTCGTGCGGGCGCCCGCCGTCCGGCGGGAGAGAGCGGACGGCGTCACCCGTCCACCGGCGCGTGCCCACGGTTCCCGCGGCGTCGTCCTGGGCGTCGTCCGGAGCACCGGGCCGGGGACCGGGGACCGCGGCCCCGGGCGACGTCGGCACCCTTGCCGGCCGGGAGGGCCGGTGGCCCGCCACGCCGCAGCCGGCCAGGTCCCGGCCGGTCAGAGACCCGGGCGGTCGCGGAGGGACCGCGCCGCCGGGTACCGGCAGGGGCCTGTCGTCCACCGCGCCGGACGGTTCGCAGGACCCGCGGTCCCCCGCCGTCCGCGATCCGTGCCTCCCTGGAGGGTCCGCGCGCTGCGTGCGGGAGCAGCAGCCGGGCGGGAGGTCGAGGCCGGATCGGTGGAGCGGAGAGGTCTGCGGGTGCCCGGAGGAGGCACCGTCGGGGGATGGGCCAGGTGCGGCCGAGGTCGGCCGAGGGGGACGTGCTCGAGGGCCGGGTCGACGGTCCGCGACCACCCGGGGAAGAGGGTGGCCGGTGCCGGCGGGCTCGACGGGAGAGCGGAGGACGGCGTGCCGCGGCTGTCGC
The DNA here is from genome assembly GCF_054050875.1 of Blastococcus sp. SYSU DS0541. NCBI lineage: Bacteria > Bacillati > Actinomycetota > Actinomycetes > Geodermatophilales > Geodermatophilaceae > Blastococcus > Blastococcus sp. SYSU DS0541. The sequence continues at coordinate 74,837 of NZ_JBJHAD010000007.1, forward strand.
CGAGGTCGCGCTGCAGGGTCAGCCTGACGCGGAGGGCGCCGGGCGGGAGTGCGACGAGGGCGCCCGCGGGGTCGACGGCTCCGGGCAGGAGCCGCTCGCGGGCTCGGTTCGTCGTGGGGAGCCCCGGACGGGGGCCGGATCACCCCGCGCCCCGGCTCCACCGGATCCCTGCGGAGATCGCGGTGCCGGCACCCGGCGGGCCGGTGGCAGCGGTGCGAGGACGCGGACCGGGATGGACGGCGGCGTGGACCGCGCCCCGTACCGACCCGGGGACGGCCAGTCCCGCGGTGGACGCCGGCCGGCGCGTGACCGGCTCGGTGCCGCGGGGTCCGTGGAGCCCGGGTGGGGAGTGGGACGGGCGGTCGCGTCAGGTGCGGCCGTACCGGTTCGCGACCCCGGCGGCGTCGCCGGTCCCGCGGAAAGGAGCGCCGCGGCGGGGGAAGACGCCACGGGCTGGATCGAGGGGGTGCTGGGCAGCTCGCGCAGCACCACGGGCGGGTCGAGACGGCGGAGCGCCCGGGCGGCGGGCCGGCCCCACGCGAGGTGCTGACCCCGCTCGCCGGCGCCCCACAGCGCCATCCGCCGGGTGAATGCGCGCAGCGCGGCGCGGCGCCGGCCGGGGACCGGCACGGGGGGTGCGGCGGTGCGCCAGGCCAGGTGCTGACCCCGGTCACCCGCGCCCCACAGCGCCATCCGGCGGTTGAGCCCGCGCAGCCCGCCGAGCGGCTCGCGGAGAGGCTCGGGCACCACGGTGACCCTCGGGGTGAGCACCGGCGGTGCGGCCGCCCGGGCGGGCGGCGCCGGCTGGACCGACCGCAGGGGGGCCGGCCGCGCCGACCGGTGCGCGACCGGCCGGGATCGGGGGCGGGGACGCGCCGCGTCCGCCCGGTCCAGGACGCCGATCAGGCCCAGCAGCGTGCTGGCCGGCTCGTGCGGGGAACGGTCGGCGCGCACGGCCACGGAGGCCGGCCCGAAGGCCTGCCGGCTGCTGCTCATGTCGCCTCCCGAAGTCGTGTCCGCAGCAGGGGAAGGTGCCGCGGACAAGGAGAAAACTAGGGAGCGGCGGGCCCGCGGGCCGGGTTCTCCGACACCCCTCCCGGGCCGCGTGACCGAACCGTTGCCCAACCCGTCCGCACCGGTCGGTGACCCCTCCTCCGGCGCGTGTCCTTGTCGATTCGACGGTGCTCCCCGAGCGTGGGGAGGCCGGTGCGGGGCGCCGGTGACCCCGCGGGGCTCCGGCGCGCCCGGCGTGTCGGGGCCGGCTGACCGGGCTGCGAGGATGCGCCGGTGACCGACCGCACGCCGCTGGTGATCGACACCGACCCGGGCATCGACGACGCCCTCGCCATCCTGCTGGCGCTGGCCAGCCCGGAGGTGGACCTGCAGCTGGTCACCACGGTGCACGGCAACGTGGAGCTCGCGCAGGTCACCGAGAACGCCCTGCGGGTGCTGCACCTGGCCGGACGCTCCGACGTGCCGGTCGCCGCGGGCGCGCGGGCCTCGCTGGTGCACCCGCAGCCGGAGCGGGCCGGGCACGTGCACGGCCACGGCGGCCTGGGCGGGGTGGAGCTGGCGTCCTCGCCGGCGGCGGTGGACCCCCGCCCCGCCGTCGTCGCCCTCGCCGAGCTGCTACTGGCGTCCCCCACCCCGGTGACGGTCGCCGCGATCGGCCCGCTCACCAACATCGCGCTGCTGCTCGCCGTGTACCCGGAGGCCGCGGAGCGCATCGGCCGGCTCGTCGTCATGGGCGGGTCCGCGGCGCGCGGCGGGAACGTCACCGCCGCCGCCGAGTTCAACATCTGGTCCGACCCCGAGGCAGCGCAGGCCGTCCTCTCCTCCCCGGTGCCCACCGTCCTGGTGGGGCTGGACGTCACCCTGCCCACCGTGCTCGGCGAGCGAGGCATCGCCCGCTTCGCCGCCGCCGGCCCCGTCGGCCGCTGCGCCGCGGGGATCCTGCAGCAGTACCTCGACCACGCCCGGGACGCGTACGGCACCGCGGGCGTGGTGGTGCACGACGCGCTCGCGCTCACCGAGGCGATCGCGCCGGGCACCCTGGGCTCGGTGCGGCGCGACGTCGTGGTCGACACCACGCTGGGCGCGGGGCGGGGCCAGACCCTGGTCGACCGGCGGGCGGTCTCGTGCTCCCCGACCGCGGTGGAGGTGGCCGAGACGGTCGACAACGACGCCGCCGTGGAGTTCCTGGTCTCCCGGCTGGCGCGGCTGGACGGCTGACTAGCGGGTCTGCGTGCCCGCGACGATGCCGACGGCGATGTCGCGCAGCTTGCGGTTGTAGCGCTGGGACGCCTGCCGCAGGATCTCGAACGCCTGCTCGGCGTCGACGTGCTGCTGGGCCATGAGCACGCCCTTGGCCTGCTCGATGACGGCCCGCGACTCCATCGCCACCCGCATGTTGCGGGTCTGGTCGGCCAGCTGGGCGTGCGCATCGGCGTTGGCGACCGCCACGGCGATCACCTCCGCCGTCTCCAGACCCGCGGCCAGCGCCTCGGGCGTGGCGAAGGCGGCCGGCTGCGTCGAGTAGACGTTGAGCGCGCCGATCCAGGACCCCTGGTAGGGCAGCGGGATCGACAGGGAGCTGCGCACCTCCGTCTCGCGCACCCGGGCCACGTAGCGGGGCCAGCGCTCCTCGGTGCGCATGTCGTCGACGCGCAGCACCACCCCGCCGCGGCCGGCGTCGATGCACGGGCCGCCGTCCTCCGCGTACTGGATCTCGTCGGCCATCAGGGCCATCTCGCCGCAGTAGGCGGCGGTGAACGGCTTGTCGGCGCGGATCAGGGTGCTCGAGACCGCCTCGGCGCCGGGGATCGCGCGAGCGGCGATCGCGGTGATGTCGCCCAGGACGTCGCCCAGTTCCCGGCCGCCCAGGGCGACCCGGCTGAGTTCGCGCAGCACGTCGTCCACCGGCACAGTCTGCCTGGTGGCGGCCGGAACGCTCGCCCCCCTTCGCGCGCCGGGCCCGCATCGGTCAGGATGGTGCGGTCCGGGACGGGTCCCGGAGCGCCCTGCGGAGCGGACGCGAGAGGACGAGATGGCCGACGAGCTGGCCCACGAAGCGTGGCCGAGCGCGCCCGTCCCTTCCGTCCCCGGCGACGTCTGGCACTGGCAGCTCGAGGCCATGCAGGTGGTGTCCCGGGTGCGCACCGACCTGCGCGCGCGGATCGCCCACCCGTCGGTCTCCGCCGCCTCCACCGAGGACGCCCGGGACGGGCTGCTCCTGGTCTTCGAGGAGCTGGCGTCCAACGCGCTGCGGCACGGCGGGGGCGACGTGCGGGCGCTCGTGGTCGCCGGGCCCGCGGGCTGGCTGCTCGACCTCAGCGACGAGGCCCCCGACCGCCCGCCGGTGCCGGCCGTCGACCGCGACCCCGCCCTCGGCGGCATGGGGCTGCACCTCGTCGCCCAGCTCTCCGTCGACTACGGGTGGGAGCAGCGGCCCGGCCGCAAGCACGTGTGGGCGCTCCTGCCCTCCGGCAAGGAGACGGGCGAGCCGCTGCGCGAGCGGCTCCCCGAGCAGCGCTCCCCGGGGATCACGCGCGACTGAGCACGGTCGGCGAGGCGCCTGGCGGGGCCACCGTCACCGGTGCGGGAGCCGATCGATGAGCTCGAGCACCACCTCGTCCACCGCCCGCCCCGCGTCGATGCGGAGGCACGACCCGTCAGCCCACGGCGCAGAGGCCGCCGCACGTGCCAGCACATCAGCCCACGAGGGCTCGGGCACGTGCCCCTACGACTGAGCTGCGGAAACTGTCGGTGGTCGGCCCTACGGTGCAGGTGTGTTTATGGGCGAACCACCCCGCGGGCCGGAAGACGGCGTCCCGATCCCCTGGGTGCCCGACACGCACGCCCCCGGCCTGAGCGACCTCGAACTCGTCGCCGACATCTGGGCCGCCGACGCCCGCGAGGCCCGGCACGCCGCCGAGCGGGCGGAGGCGATCGCCGCGCTCGCCCGGCGCCGCTCCATCGAACGCGACCGCGACTTCGGCCCGCTGGGCGGTCCGGGGCTGGACAGCCGGCTCCGCCGATCCGAGGTGCTGGCCCAGGTCAGCGAGACCTTCGTGTCCGAGCTCGCGCAGATCCGCAACTGCTCCGAGGTCGAGGCCGAAGCCCTCGCCGTCGAATCGATCCTGCTCACCACCCGGCTGACGGGCACCTGGGACGCCCTCTACGCCGGCCGCATCGACGTGCGCAAGATGCGCGCGCTGGTCGACCTCCTGTCCACGGCCACGCCGGACGTCATCGCCGAGGTGGAACGCCGCGTCCTGCCCGACGCCGGCCGGCTCACCGTCGCCCAACTGCGCGCCCGCGTGCGCCGGGCGCTGGCCCGCCTGGACGCCGACGCCCTGGACAAGCGCCGCAAGCAGGCCGCCCAGCGGGCCGACGTCACCACCCGCCGCACCGGCGACGGGATGAGCCAGCTCGTCGCCGACCTCCCCGTCCACGTCGCCGCCGCCTGCGCCGACGCGATCGACCAGTACGCCCGCCTGCTGCGCGCCGACGGCGACTCCCGCCCCATCGGTGTTCTGCGCGCCGCCGTCGCCGCCGACCTGATCCTGCGCCCCTGGGACGACACCCGGCCTCCGGTCACCGCCGTCCTGACCATCCACGCACCGCTGCCCTCGCTGCACGACCCCGACGACGACGACGGCAGCAGCCAGCCGGCCGCCGACGTCGCCGGCGAGGTCGTCACCGCCGCGCAATGCCGGGAGATCCTGCACGAACTGGACATGCTCGGCGTCGGTGCTGCACCGGCTGGCGGGTGCGTTCAGGTGGCCATCGGGAACCCGGCCGACGGCCGGCTCGTCGCCGTCGCCACCCGCAGCCAGCTCCGCCGCGCCGCCGGTCACCGCCGCCCCACCCGCCGCGGAAGAACCGCCAGGACCCCCTCGCGCGGTGACCGAGAACCCGGCTCAGGGCTGGGCCCACCAGCACCGACAACCGCCTACGCACCGACCGCGGCGCAACGCCGCTTCCTGCACGTCCGCGACCGGCACTGCCGCATGCCCGGCTGCCGACGACGCCCCGGACGCTGCGACATCGACCACGGCACCCCCCACGCCGACGGCGGCCCCACCGACTGCTGGAACCTCTGCTGCCTGTGCCGCCGCCATCACCGCATCAAAACCTTCGCCCGCGGCTGGCGCTTCCACCTGCACAAAGACGGTCGCCTCACCGTCCGCACACCCAGCGGCGTCTCCCGCACCACCCGCCCACCCGGCTGGAGCCACGACCCCGAACCCGACCCACCCTGGCTCGACGAGCAAGCACCACCCGACCCGCAGCCCCGCTGAGCCGCGTCACCTCGCCCGGCTGACCGCGGCGCAGAAGCGGGCGGCGTCGGCCCGGACCTCGCCCATCGGGCCCAGCAGCTCGTCCTCCGCGACCTCCCGCACCGCCGCCCGCAACCGCCGATCCGCCGCACGGGCCCGCCGTCGCGCCCGCAGCGCCACCAGCGGTCTGCTCAGCAGCGCCAGCACGAGCCCGGCGAGCAGCCCGCCGACCAGCAGCAGGGTGGGCAGGGGGATCCCCTCGACCCGGGGCAGCGGCACGACGTCGTCGAGCTGGAGGAACCCGAGCGCGACGAGGGCCAGCAGCCACAGCGCGCCGACCAGCGCGGTGGCCAGGAGCAGCCACTGCAGCCCGGCGGCCGCCCGCTGCCACAGCGGCACCCGGTCCGGGCCCAGGTCCGCGCCCCCCACCGCGCGGTCCAGCGCATCGGCCAGGCGGTCCTCGCGGACCTCCGCCGTCCGCCGCAGCTCGTCCCGCCACGCCGGGGCCAGCCCCTCGCCGACGGCGTCGCGCGCCTCGCGGACGGCGGTCGCCATGCGGGCCCGCTCGACCGCCCCCGCCGCCGGCAGGGACGTGCGGGCGCGCTCGTCCCCGAGGTGCAGCCGCTCCAGCGGGTCCGCGCGCAGCCGGCGCGTCCACCGGACCGGTGGCCAGCCGGTGCGGCCGGTCCCCTCCCGCCGGGTCGAGCGCTCCACGGCGGCGGTCACGGTCGGGACGCCGGCCGCCGCGGCCAGGGCATCGGTGAGGTCGTCGGCCGGCTCGCGGGCCGGCTCGTCCCCGGCCGAGCGCCCCCACCGCCGCGACCGCCCGGCACCGTCCTCGGGGCAGTGCGCCGAGAGCTCCGCCGCGCTCCCGCGGACGTCGGCCAGCAGCCGCTCGGCGGCCGCCCGGCGGGCGCGCACGCGCCGGGCCAGCTCGCCGCGCAGCTCCGCCAGCCCGTCCCCCGTGCGGCCGGAGACCGCCAGCAGCGGGGTCGCGGCCAGCCCCTCCCGGTCCAGCAGGCCGCGCAGGTCGGTCAGGCAGGCGCGGGCGGCGGCGGCGTCGAGCCGGTCGACCTGGTTGAGCACCACCAGCAGCACGCCGGCGTGACCGGCCAGCGGCGCGAGGTACCGCTCGTGCACGGCCGCGTCGGCGTACTTCTGCGGGTCGAGCACCCAGACCAGGACGTCGACGAGCTCGACCAACCGGTCCACCTCCAGCCGGTGCTCCATCCGGACGCTGTCGTGGTCGGGGAGGTCGAGCAGCACCAGGCCGTCGAGCGCGGGCTCGGGTTCGCGCCGGTGCCGCCGCGGCACCTGCAGCCAGTCGAGCAGCCGGTCGGTCCCGTCGTCGGCGGTGCCCCACACCGTGGCGTGCGCGACGCCGGTCGTGGGGCGCCGCACGCCCGGCGTGCTGACCTCGCTGCCCGACAGCGCGTTGAACAGCGTGGACTTGCCGCTCCCCGTGGCGCCGGCGAGCGCGACGACGGTGGCGTCGCCCAGCGCCTCGCGCGCCCCGGCCTTGGCCAGCACCGCCCGGGCCCGGGCCACCTCGGGCGCCGCCAACCGCCCGTCGGCCACCTCGACCGCTTCCCGCAGCGCGGCCAGCCGGTCGGCCAGCCCGCGGTCGGAACCCCTCATGCGCGGCGCGCCTCGAGGAGCGCCCCGGCCGCGGCCCGCAGGTCGTCGGCGGCCTGGGGCGGGGGCGCCACGGCGACCACCAGCCCGTCGAAGAGGTCCTGCTCGTAGCGCAGCAGCGCCTCCGCCCGCTCGTCGAGGTCCGCCCGGGCCTGCTCGGCGAGCGACCGCACCGCGGCGTCGCCGAACACGGCCTCCAGCACCCGCTGGCCGACGGCGGTGGTGCCGCCCGCGACCGCGACCTCCCCGCCGAGCAGCCCGCCGGTCTGCGCGAAGACCGCGACCATGACCACCGCGCCGGTCCCGCTCACGCCCCACGACAGCAGCCGGGCCCGCGAGCGCTTGTCGGCGCCCTCGCTGCGCACCAGGTCCAGCACCGCGCCCTGCCAGTCGCGCACCTGCGCCGCGGCGGCCTCCGGGAAGTCGGGGGAGGCGGCGGCGAGCTCGCGCTCCCGGCCCACCAGGAGCGCCGGACCGGCCGGCAGCGAGCGCCAGGCCGTGACGGTCCGCTCGGCGGCGCGGTCGGCCTCGGCGCGCAGCAGCTGCTCGACGCTGCTCTCCAGCGCCCCGCGCAGGCTCTCCTCCGGAGCGGGGCGCCCGGTCAGCGCCGCGGCCACGCGGTCCCGCGCTCGGCCGACCCGGCTCTGCAGCGCCCGCATCCACTCCCCCGTGCCCACGAACTCCTGCCAGCGGGCCAGCACCTCACCGCGCAGCAGGCTGCCGCTGCGCACCCCCTGGTCGATCCCGTCCCGGGCGGTGTCGTACGCCGCGGCGGCGGCCTCCAGCAGCGCCCCGGCGGCGGCCTGCTGCTCCTCGACCGCCGCAGCGACGGCGGTGGTGCGCTGCTGCAGGCTGTCCAGCGCCCCGGAGAGGGTCTGGCGGACGACGGCCGCGCGCTGCTCCTGGTCGGCGGCCAGCCCGTGCAACCAGCCCCGCAGCGGCGCGACCTGGTCCTCGGGCAGCCGGCCGTCCTCGAGCGGGCGCTCCTCGACGACGAACAGCCGCGCGGAGGCCAGCCCGGCGTCCCGCAGCATGGCCGCGAGGTCGGCGGCGATCTCCGCGGCGGCCTCGGGCGGCACCCGGTCCAGGACGACGGCGAGCGCCGTCCCCCGCTGCTCGGCCGTGCGCAGCAGGTCCCACGGCACCGCGTCGGCGTAGCGGGCCGCGGTCGTCACGAAGACCCACAGGTCCGCGGCAGCCAGCAGCTGCCCGGCGAGGTCCCGGTTGGCGGTGACCACCGAGTCGACGTCGGGGGCGTCGAGCACCGCCAGCCCCTCCGGCACGTCGTCCCGGACCACGAGCTGCAGGGTCCCCGGCCCGCCGTCGCCGCCGGTGACCCGCGCCAACCCCGGCAGCACGCGGTCGCCGGAGAAGCTGGCGGCGTCCGCGCGGGAGCACACCAGCACCGGGGCGCGGGTGGTCGGGCGCAGCACGCCGGCCGTGGTGACGGGCGCGCCCACCAGGCTGTTGACCAGCGTGGACTTGCCGGCGCCGGTGGAGCCACCGACCACGGTGAGCAGCGGGGCGTCCAGGTCGCTCAGCCTGGGCAGCAGGTAGTCGTCGATCTGGTCGGTGACGCCCCGGGCGGTGCGGACGGCGTCGTCGCGGCCCGCCGTCGTGAGCGCCAGGGGGACGGCCGCGACCTGATCGCGGAGCACCGAGAGGGCCTCGGTCAGACGAGGCGGCGACGGGATCACGCTGCTGCTCTGCCCCGGGACGGCGTCGGCTACCCGCCCGATCCCCGGCAGGTCACTCCGCCAGGCGCGCACGTTCCTCGCGGAGGGCCTGGAACACCCGGCGCCGCACCCGGTCCTGCTCGCGTTCCTGGACGTCGAGGAAGCGGATGCTCAGGACCCAGCGCGCGCCTCGGGCGTGGACGCGCATGACCTCGCCCCGGGCGGCGAGCGGGCCGTCCTCGAAGCGGATCGTCAACGCCATCGTCGTCCCGACGTCCGGCAGCATGCCGAACCCCTCGAACTGGACGCGCAGGCCGGCCTCGCTGACGTCCAAGGTCTCGCCCGTGAGCTCCACCGCGCCCAGGTCGGCCTCGACGGGGACGACGACGCGCCCGCGCACCGCCACCCGGCGCTGGCTGTGCTCGGCCGGGCCGGTCGCGCTCAGCCGCCAGCGCACGACGGCACCCGCCTGCACGTCGAGGACCTCCGCCGGCAGCATCCGGTGGCCGTTCTCGCTGCGCCAGTAGACCTCGACGGCGTCGCCGGGCTCGACGACCGAGCCCTCCACGAACTCGCTCGCGGAGGGGCGCACGGAGATGACGCCCTCGTGGACGACCTCCACCCGGGCGCTGACGGCGACGTCGGTGCCGGAGAGCCGCACCTCTGCCTCGGTCTGCTCCGTCGGGTGGTCCGCGCCGGGAACGCTGCTCATGGTCCTCTTCCGCTCATCCGGTGCTCGGCCGGCGATCTCCCCGCTCGTCCGCCCGGGAACGGTAACCGGCGGCGACGGGCGCGCCGGGGGACGGTCGGCCGACGCGCCGGGGCGGACCGGTCCCCCTCAGCCCGCCGGAGCGGGCGCCGGCGGCGCGACCCCGGCGCCGACGGCGTTGCGCGTGGTCTTGGCCCGGTAGAGCTGGGCCAGCAGCACGCCGGTCCGCTTCTGCTCGCGCTCCAGCCGGACCCGCGTGTGCAGGTCGCGGCGGTCGAGGGCGTGGTGCCGCAGGTGGGCGAGGACTGCGATCGACGAGGCGGTGGCGAGGTGCACGGTCGGTCAGCCGCCGCGGCGCGCGGTGAACCCGGCCACGAAGTCCCGCAGGCTGCGGGTCGGGCGCAGCCAGGCGCCGTCCGGCGGGAGCGCGTCGAGGCGGACCCGGTCCAGCGGCTCGACGAAGGCGCCCGGGACGTCCTCGATGTCGATGAACTGGAGGAGGTCCGACCCGATCGCGTAGCCGGCCACCTCGCTGAAGGCGACGACGACGACCTCGGTGCCCTGCCGGACGAGGTCCTCCAGCGGCTCGGCGAAGTTGCGCCCGTCGCCCGAGAAGACCACCAGCCGCCGCAGCCGGTGGCTGTGCGCCCGGACGGCGATGTGGTCGAGCATGTCCTGGTCGATGTCGTCGTCCGGCTGGCTCTTCGGGCGGGCGAACACCGAGTAGCCGAAACCGCGCAGCGCCTCGACCCACCGCTGGAGCGAGCCGGGCTGCGGGGGGATGTTGGCGAACACGCAGGCCTCGACGTCGGGGGCATCCGTCGACGCCGGGTCGCCCGCGCCCTCGACGAACCAGGCCGCGATGGCGTCGAAGCGCGGCCGGGAGGCCGCCGTCGGCCGGGCGCCGATCACCGTCGACAGGGTCATGTCGATGTTGGGGGCGTCCCAGATGAGCAGGTCCAGGGCGGACCGCGACCGGCCGTCGTCGACGGGGCCGGCCGGCTGCTCGGTGGGCTCGGGCGCGGCGGCCTCGGAGATGTCCAGCACGGGGACAGTCTGCCCGGGCGGGCCGGCCGTCGTCCCCGCGGGCGGCGCGGCGGGCTCGGTGGCGCGGGGCGGGCCGGCGGGCGCGGTGGCGCGGCGGCCGGGGCGGCGCAGGTTCACCCGAGCGCGGGGACGGCGCGCCCGGCCATCGCCAGGGCGCAGAGGTCCCCGCCGGCCTGCTGCACCTCGCGCACCCAGGCGGGCAGCCGCTCGGCCGGCATCGGGTGACCCAGCAGCCAGCCCTGAGCCATGTCGCAGCCGGCCTCGCGGACCATCCGCAGGTGGTCGGGGGTCTCGATCCCCTCGGCCACCGAGCGGATGCCGAGCGTCCGGGTGAGCCCGACGATGGCCGCGAGCACCGCGCCCGTCTCACCGGCGGCCACCCGCTCGGCGGCGGCGAGCAGCGACCGGTCGATCTTCAGCGTCCCGATGGGGAGCGCGAACAGCTGCGCCAGGGACGACCAGCCGGTCCCGAAGTCGTCGATCGCGACGCGGACGCCGAAGCCGCGCAGGACCGACAGCTGGTCCTCCGCGCGGGTCGGGTCCTCGGCGACGCTCGTCTCGGTGAGCTCGAGCACGAGCTGGTCGGCCGGGAGACCGGAGTCCTGCAGGGCCAGCCGCACGTCGCGCACCAGCGTCTCGGTGGAGAAGTGCCGGGCGCTGACGTTCACCGACATCCGCAGCGAGAGCCCCGCCGCGGCCCACTCCGCCGCCTTGCGGGTGGTCTCGCGGAGCAGCCAGCGGGTGATCGGGATGATCTGCCCGGTCTCCTCGGCCACGGAGAGGAAGGTGTCCGGCGAGAGCAGCCCGCGCTCGGGGTGCTGCCAGCGCACGAGCGCCTCCACGCCGTCGATCTCGCCGTTGTCCAGGCGCACCACCGGCTGGTAGTGCACCACCAGCTGGTCGATGGCGTCCCCGCGCAGGCGGGTGGCCACCTCCAGCCGCCACCGGGCCGCCTCGCGCAGCGCCGGGGAGAACAGGTGCACGCGGTCCCGGCCCGAGCTCTTCGCGGCGAACATGGCGGCGTCGGCGTCGCTGAGCAGGTGGTGGGCGTCCCGGACCTCGGGCCGGGCCACCGCCACGCCGATGCTGGCGCTCAGCGGCACGGAGATCTCCCCGGCGGCGAAGGGGCGGCCGAACGCCGTCTGCAGCCGGAAGGCGAGGGCCGCGGCCTCGGCGGAGTCGCAGCCGTGCGCGAGGACCACGAACTGGTCGGCGCCCAGACGGGCCACGGTGTCCCCCGGGCGGAGCTGCTCGGAGAGCCGGCCCCCGACCAGGCGCAGCAGCTCGTCGCCGACCTGGTGGCCCAGCGAGTCGTTGACGGTCTTGAAGGCGTCGAGGTCGACGACGAGCAGCGCGATGCCGCCCCGGTGGTCGGCGCGCAGCGCCTCACCGGTGAGCTCGAGCAGCCGAGCGCGGTTGGGCAGGCCGGTCAGGTCGTCGTGCTGCGCCCGCCAGAGCAGGTCCTCGCGGGCCCGCACCTGCTCGGTGACGTCGTTGTGCGTGATGACGATGCGGCCCTCGCGGTCGACCCGGGTCGCCTGCAGGTGGAACCAGGAGATGCCCTGCCGCGTCCGGCAGGAGTAGTCGTAGGCGAAGCTCCGCCCGTCGGAGCGGGAGGTGTCGTCCAGCAGCGCCCTCAACCCCTCGGCGAGCCGGGCGTGCTCCGCCGGCGCCAGGCCGCGGGTCATGACCTCGAGGTAGTCCTCGCCCTCGCGGCCGGGCCAGGAGATCTCGGGCAGCAGCTCCTCGCCGTTGCGGAACCAGGCGCGGTTGGCGGATGTGATCCGGCCGTCGGGGCCGATCAGCACGGTGGGCGAGGGCAGGGCCTCGAGCACGGCCGTGAGCCCGCGGATCTGGTCGTCGCGCTCCTGGTCGGTGCGCCGGCGGACGTCGATGTCGCGGAACAGCACCGCCGCCCCGGCGGGGTCGGGGAACATCCGCACCTCGTACCAGCGGGAGCGCGGCTCGTAGAAGAAGTGGAACTCCCGCGCGCGGCCGTCGGCGAGCAGCTCGCGGTACTGCTCCTCGGCGAGCGAGCCGCGTAACGCGGGGAAGGCGTCGCGTGCGTCCCGGCCCAGCAGGTCGTCGGCCCGGTGCCCGAGCAGCCGCTCGGCCGCCTCGTTGAGGTAGGCGAAGCAGCCCCGTGAGTCGAGGCGGTACACCGCGTCGGGGACACCGCTCAACGGGTCGGGTCGGCGCTCCGGGGACCGGTCGTCGCCTGGTTGCACGCTGCCCGCTCTCGTCCAGTTGGTCGTCCAGCGCGCTCGCGCGGACGCCGGGGGGCACGGGCCGCTCGCGAACACGACGGGCAGCACCCGAGCCGTCCCCGAGAGTAGTAGCCCGCGACCGATTCCTCAGAGGGCGGCGACCTCGGACCGCCGGACGATCTCGCCCACGGCGGTGCCGGCGGGCAGGGTGCCCAGGACGGTGCCGGCCTCCCCGCCCAGGCGGGAGGCGCAGAAGGCCTCGGCGACCGGCGTGGGCGCGTACCGGAGCAGCAGCGAGCCCTGCAGGCAGAGGGCGAGCGATCCGGCGATGCGGCGCGCCCGGAACGGCAGGCCGTCCCGGTCGCCCAGCTCCGCGGACAGCCGCTTCACCGCGTCGTCGAAGCGGCGGTCGGCCCCCAGGGCGAGCTCGAGCTCGGCGGTGACGGCGGCCAGCGACTCCGAGCTGCGGTCCAGCGCCCGGAGGACGTCGAGGGCGATCACGTTGCCCGAGCCCTCCCAGATGGAGTTCAGCGGCGCCTGCCGGTAGAGGCGCGGCAGGCCGGACTCCTCGACGTAGCCGTTGCCACCGAGGACCTCCATCGCCTCCGCCACGACACCGGGGGCGCGCTTGCACACCCAGAACTTCGCCGCCGCCCCCGCGAGGCGCAGGAACGCGGCCTCGCCGTCGTCCACCGCCGCCGCGAGCCGGATCGCCAGCGCCGTGGCGGCCTCGCTCTCCACCGCGAGGTCGGCGAGCACGTTCTGCATGAGCGGCTGGTCGGCGAGCAGGGCGCCGAAGGCGCGCCGGTGCCGGGCGTGGTGGCCGGCCTGGGTCAGCGCCGCGCGCACGGTGGCGGCCGAGCCGAGCACGCAGTCCACCCGGGTCATGTTGACCATCTCGATGATCGCGGGGACGCCCCGCCCGGGCTCCCCGACCAGCTCCCCCGTCGTCCCGTCGAACTCGACCTCGCTGGAGGCGTTGGAGCGGTCGCCGAGCTTGTCCTTGAGACGTTGCACGTGGAACACGTTGCGGCTGCCGTCGGGGAGGACCCGGGGCACGAGGAAGCAGGAGACGCCCTCCTCGAGCTGGGCGAGGACCAGGAAGAGATCGCTCATCGGCGCGCTGGTGAACCACTTGTGCCCGGTGAGCCGGTAGGTGCCGTCGGCCTGCGGGACGGCGCGGGTGGTGTTCGCGCGGACGTCGGACCCGCCCTGCTTCTCCGTCATGCCCATGCCGGCGACGAGCCCGCGCTTGGCGGCGGGATCGGCGAGGCCGAACTGGTAGGCCCGCGCGGTGAGCCCGGGCTCGTAGCGGGCGGCCAGGACGGGGGCCCGGCGCAGCGCGGGGACCACCGCGTAGGTCATCGTCGTCGGGCAGCCGTGGCCCATCTCGACCTGCGTCCAGCCCAGGTAGCCGACGGCGCGGCGGACGTGCGCGTGCGGGCGCGGGTCGGCCCACGGCGCGCCGGCCAGCCCGTGCTCGAACGCCGTCCGCATCAGCTCGTGCCAGGCGGGGTGGAAATCCACCTCGTCCACCCGGTGGCCGTACCGGTCGTGGGTGCGCAGCCGCGGCGGGTTCTCGTTCGCCAGCCGGCCCCACTCCTGCGCCTGCTCGCTGCCCGCGAGCCGGCCCAACCCGGCCAGCGACGCGAGCGTCGCCTCGTCGGCGTGCCGGCGGCAGGCGTCGGCGAGCGCGGCGTCCCCGGCGATCGGGTCGTGCCCGACCAGCGGCGGGGCCTGGTTGGTGACCTCGTGGGTGGCGGGCATGACGGCACGGTAATCGAGCGGGGGGCGCCCTCCGGCCCCGTTCCGCCCGCCGGAGGGCGTTCAGGCGCGCACGAGGCGGGCCAGGGCCAGGCGGGCGGTGGGGGCGTACGCCAGGACCAGCGGGGCCGGCCCGGAGAGCCGCAGCCCGGTGGTCGTCCCGCCGGCGGGCCCCTCGGCGACCCAGTGCAGCAGCCGCACCTGCAGCGGCCCGACCGCCACCCGCCACGACCACCGCCGGGCGGCCTCGTCGACCTCCTCCACGGTGAAGGGCACCGCCAGCCCGAGGGGACCGAGGACACGGCCGGACAGCCCCGGGGCCAGCCGGTCGGCCGGGACCTCCACGCCGGTGATCTGCGGCGACCAGCCGGGCCAGCGGGCCGGCACGGCGTACCGCTCCCAGACCTCGGTGGGCGGGGCGGTGCCGGTCGCGTGCAGGGTCAGGGTCGTCACCGCCCGGAGGTGCCCCGGCCGGCCGCGCCGGACACCTGCGCCGTCAGGCCGGGGGGCCGCCCAGCAGCAGCGACCGCAGGAGGTGCATCGCCATCGTCACGGAGCGCTGCCGCACGGCCGTCCGGCTGCCCGGGACCGCGAGCGAGCGCTCCTCGACCCGGTCGGGCCCGACGACGCACAGGTGGACGGTCCCCACGGGCTTGGCGTCGGTCCCGCCGCCGGGGCCGGCGATGCCGGTGATCCCGACGCCGATGTCGGCCCCGAACCGGGCGCGGACGCCCTCTGCCAGCGCGCGGGCGACCTGCGGGCTGACCGCGCCGTGCTCGGCGAGCAGCGCGCCGGGCACCCCGAGCAGGGCCTCCTTGGCGCCGTCGGCGTAGGCGGTGACCCCGCCCAGCACGGCGGCGGAAGAGCCGGGCCGCTCGGTGAGCCGGGCGACGAGGAGCCCACCGGTGCACGACTCCCCCGCGGCGATGGTCAGCCCCCGCTCGGCGAGCGCGCCCGCGACCAGCTCGTCGAGGGTCGGGCCGGTGGAGAAGAGCGTGCCGGCGTACCGCTCGGCCAGCAGCGCGGCCAGCCGGTCGTAGGCGGGCTGGGCCGCGGCCGGGAACCGGGTGACGATCTCGAGCTCGCCCTCGCGGAGGCAGGTGGTGATCTCCAGGCCGCCGAGCTCCGGCTCGGCCTCGCGCAGGGTGGCGGCCAACTGGGCCTCCAGCGTGCCCCAGAGCCGCAGCGTCTCCTGCCGCAGCTCCGCAGCGCCCGCCAGCGCGGCGCGGGTCGGCGCCGCCGCGGTGGCCGCGGACCACATGCCGCGCAGCTCCCCCGGGGGCCCGGGGAGCACGAGCACCGGTGGCCCGGTCCGGCCCGCCGCCGGGGGGACGACGAGGCCGGGCGCGGTGCCGACCGGCTCGAGCACGGTGGCCCCCTCGGGCACCAGCGCCTGCTTGCGCACCCCCGCCGCGGTGGACGCCGGATCGGCGCGCCAGCCCCGGCGGGCCATGAGCCGCTCGACCATCCGGCCGATCCGCTCCTCCAGCGCCGGGTCGAGAGCGAGCGCCCGGCCCTGGAACTCGCCCACCACCTGCGCGGTCAGGTCGTCGGCGGTGGGTCCCAGACCGCCGGTGGTGATCAGCAGGTCGGCGCCGGTACCGGTCAGGAAGGAGAGCGCGGCCACCAGGTCCTCGGGCCGGTCGCCGACGACGACCACGTGGCCGACGTCGACACCCAGCCGGCGCAGCTGCTCGGCGAGCCACGGGCCGTTCCGGTCGGCCACCCGGCCGGTGAGGACCTCGGTCCCGGTGACGACGATTCCGGCGCGCGTGACCACGGCCCGACCCTAGGGGCGCGCGCCCGGTCCGGCAGGCGGGGGCGTCCCCTCCTCCGGGTGGCGCACGGACCACCGGGCCCGGCGCGGCTAGCGTGCTGGCTGCACCGCCGGCGACCGGTGGTCCGCCGGAGCACACCTGGAGGCACCCGTGAGCACGTCGTCAGAACAGCAGACCCCCACCGCTCAGCCGACGACCCAGGAGCTCCCGGTGGCCGCGCCGGCCTCCGGCACGCCGACGACGGTGCAGCAGCTGCCGCCGCCCTCGGCGCCCGTCCGGCCCCCGGCGCCGCAGCCCGCCCCGTCCACGGCTGCCGGCCCCGCGGCCCCCGTCGGCGCGGCCCAGCCGACCGGGCCGGTCGACTTCATTCCCGGCCTGCCCGGTGCGGGCACCTCGACCCCTCCCCCGGACGCCGCCCCCGCGGAGCAGCCGCGCGCGCCCCGCGACCGGACCGCCCTGGCCGGCGTCGGCCTGGTGGGGCTCTCCGTGGTCCTCCTCGAGCTCGGCCTGACCCTGCGCTTCGGCACGGAGTCCGCGTGGTCGGCCATCCCGCTCTGGTCGGCGTTCGCCACCGTCTGCGCCCTGCTGGGCCTGGCCGCGTTCGCCGGCGCCGTCCCGGCCGCCCGGCGGCTCGGCGCCCGGACGGGCTGGCGGATCGCCGCCGGCGGCCTCACCGGCCTGGCCGTCTTCTGGGTGCTGGTCGTGCTGCCCGGTGCCGGGACCGACCGTGGCTTCCTGCTCACCGCCGCGCTCGGCGCCCTCGGCGGGGCGCTCTGGCTGGGCGCGGGCGGGACGGACCGGGCGGACGGGGCAGCGCCCCGCGGCTGACCCGCTAGCCGCGGCCCCGGCCGTTGCCCCCGCCGTTCCCGTTGCCGCCGGCGTCGCCGCTCCCGTTCCCACCCCCGTTGCCGTTGCCGTTCCCGGACCGGTCGTCACCCTGCCCGTCGTCACCCTCGCCGTCGTCACCCTCGCCGTCGTCGCCCTCGCCGTCGTCGCCACCGCCGCCGTCCCCCACCGGCACCGGGACGGGAACCACCGGCGCCTCGGGTGCGGGGGCCACGGGCGCCGGGGCGGGCTCCGGCTGCGGTGGTGCGATCGCGTAGGTGACCGTGACGACCGTGCCTCGGGCGACCGCGCCCACCGGCGAGAGCTCCAGCACGTGGTCGGCGGGGACCGCGGCGCTCTCCCGGCCGACCAGCTCGACGCCCAGGCCGGCGTCGGCCAGCTCGCCCTCCACCTCGGCCACCGGGCGGCCGACGAAGTCGGAGGCCGCGAGGGTCACCGGCTCGGGGGCTTCGCTGGTGCCGGTCCCGGGGTCGGCGGGGGCGTCCGCCCACACCTGCAGGGCGGCGACGCCGAGCCCGATCCCGACCACGAGGGCGGCCAGGGGCGCGAGGAGGCGCCGCCGGAGCGACCGCGGCGCCGGGACCGCGACGGCGAGCGGATGGGTCGCCGCCGGCCGGGGCACCGGCACCAGCGGCCGGCCGGCGCGGACGTCGTCGACGGCATCCCGGAAGGCGGCACCGTCGGCGAAGCGCTCGGCCGGGTCCTTGAGCAGCGCCCGGTCGACGAGCGTGCGCACCTGCTCCGGGACGTCGGTCGGCAGCGGCGGCGGCTCCTCGCGGAGCTGGCGCAGCGCGATGTGCACCGAGTTGTCGCCGTCGAAGGCACGGTGGCCGGCGAGGCACTCGTACCCGATCATGCCGAGGGCGTAGACGTCGCTGGCCGGGCCGGCCTTGCTGCCACCGGCCTGCTCCGGGGAGAGGTAGTGCGCGGTGCCCACGACCTGGCCGGTCTGGGTGAGCGGCGCGCTCGCGGCCGACCAGGCGATGCCGAAGTCGGTGATCTTCACGGTGCCGTCGTGGCCGACCAGCACGTTGCCCGGCTTCACGTCCCGGTGCACCAGGCCCGCGGCGTGCGCCGCGGCCAGGCCGGCCGCGGTCTGGTGCAGCACGTCCAGGGTGCGGTCGACACCGAGCCGGCCCTCCCGCTGCAGCACCTGGGCCAGCGACTCCCCCTCGACGAGCTCCATGACGAGGTAGGCGAGGGCCTCGCCGTCGCCGTCGGTGGTCTCGCCGTAGTCGAACAGGGCGGCGATGTTGCGATGGGTGAGCAGGGCGCTGTGCCGGGCCTCCGCGCGGAAGCGGGCCAGGAAGGTCGGGTCGCCGGCGTACTCGCTCCGCAGCACCTTCACGGCCACGGACCGCCCGAGGACGACGTCCCGGGACCGCCAGACCTGCCCCATGCCGCCGGTCGCGAGCAGCGAGAGCAGTTCGTAGCGACCGCTCAGCAGGCGCGACGACGGCGGCCGGTGCCGCAGGCTCACGGCAGCGTCGTGGCGCTGGACGACGTCGTGGTGGAGGGCGTGGTGCTGGCGGTGGTCCGGCTGGGCTCCGTCGTCGTCGGGGTCGGCGACGTGGTCGGGGTCGGCGACGGGTCGGTGGTCGGGGTCGGGGTCGGGGTCCCCGGGAGGCTGGTCGTCGTGCTGGCCGGCGCGCTGCTGCTGCCACCGGTGCCGGTGCCGGTGCCGGTGCCGGTGCCCGCAGTGGTCGTCGCGGGGGCCGGGGCCTCGGTCGTCGGCGCGCTGGAGGGGACCTCCTGGTCGACCGCGGCACCGGTCACCGCCGGCGCACGGCGCTGCTCCGACGTCTCCGAGGCGGTGGCGTAGCGGAGGACCACCTGGTCACCGGCGCGCAGCGGGCGCCCGGCGGGCTCTACCCCGGTGACCCGGTCGGGGACGACGTCGTCGCGCACCTCCGCCCGGACGGTGACGGTCAGACCAAGATCGGCCAGCCGGTCGGCCACCTCGCCCACCGGCCGGCCGAGGTAGTCCTCCGCCGCCAGCACGATGCTGCCGTCGATGCGCTCCGTGGCCGCGGCGGCGCTGTTCGGCGGCGCCCCCTGGGTCAGCGTCTGCAGCAGGGTCGCGGTGATCCCCGCGCCGGCCAGCAGTCCGATGAGGGGCAGCAGGACCACCGCGAGCCGACCGCGCCGCCGGGCGACCGGGGGGCGGGCGCCCCGGGACCCGGGGCGCTCCCCGGTGGGCGGTCCGCCCGCAGGACGCGCCGGTGCGGCGCGGCGCCGCCGCGGGACGGCGTCGACGGCCACCGTGCCCGGATCGAGCCGGCGACCGGCCTGCACGTCGGCGACGGCGGCGGCGAAGCTGGCGCCGTCGGGGTAGCGCGCGGCGGGGTCCTTGACCAGCGCGCGGCCGATCAGCGTCCGGACGCCGGGAGGCAGCTCGCCCGGCAGCGGGTCGGGGTCCTCCTGCACCTGCTTCAGCGCGATGGTGACGGCGTTGTCGCCCTCGAAGGCCGGGTGCCCGGTGAGGCACTCGTAGCCGATGAGCCCGAGCGCGTAGACGTCGCTCGCGGGGGTGGCGTGCCGGCCCTCGGCCTGCTCGGGGGAGAGGTACTGCGGCGTGCCGATGACCTGGCCGGTGCGGGTGAGCGCGACGCTGCGCGCCGACCAGGCGATCCCGAAATCGGTGATCTTCACGGCGCCGTCGGGACGCACGAGGATGTTGCCTGGCTTGACGTCGCGGTGCACCAGCCCGCTCCGGTGGGCCTCGGCCAGCGCGGCGGCGGTCTGCCCCAGCAGGGAGAGCGTCGTCTCCGGGCCCAGCCGGCCCTCCCGGCGGAGCAGCGCCGAGAGCGGCTCGCCCTCCACCAGCTCCATCACCAGGTAGGCGAGGGTCTCCCCCGACCCGTCCCGGGCGGTCTCCTCGCCGTAGTCGTAGACGGCGGCGATACCGGGGTGGTTGAGGGCGGCGGCGTGCTGGGCCTCGGCCCGGAAGCGGGCGACGAACGTCGGGTCGCCGGTGTATTCACTGCGCAGGACCTTGACGGCGACCGGGCGGTGCAGGGCCTCGTCGAGCCCGCGCCAGACCTGCCCCATGCCGCCGGCGGCGATCAGCAGCTGCAGTTCGTAGCGGTCTCCCAGGCGCCTGCGTCCTGGTTCCACCACGGGGGTCACTCCTCGTCCGTCCGGCCCAGCGCACGGGCCGTGGCGCCGCGCGACTGGGTCATCGTCCACTACCACCGAGGATGCCCCCTCCTGCCCCAGGAGCCCCGCCCGCCACACCGGCGTGCCGGTTGCAGTTCGTGCACGGAGGGCTACCCCGCCTGTCGCCCGGGCCGCCGGCGGGCGACTCCGCCGTCCTCGGCCTCGCGGTGCGCAGCCCGCCTCGCCGCGCACCACGAGGACGACGTGCGCGCGGCCGGACCGGCCCCGCACGCGGGCGGGACGCCGCCTGGCAAGGTGACCGCCGACAGGGCCGCGCCGTGCGGCCGACCGCGACCGGAAGGCGGGGCGCCGATGCCCGACACCGTGACCCGGGAGGACGCCGACGGCGTCGCGACCCTCACCCTGCTGCGCCCCGGGCTGACCCACGCCTCGCGCGGCGAGCTGCTGGCCGCGGTGCGCGACGTCGCGGCGGACGACTCGGTGCGCGCGGTGCTGCTCACCGGGACCGGCCGCGCGTTCTGCGTCGGGCAGGACCTGGGCGAGCATCTGGCGGAGATGCAGGGGGGCGTGGAGGCGCCGCTCTCGGTGGTGGAGCGGGAGTACAACCCGCTGGTGCTGGCGCTGGCCGGCCTGCGGGTGCCGGTGGTGGTCGGTATCAACGGCGCCTGCGCGGGGGCGGGGCTGGGCCTGGCCCTCGCCGGCGACCTGCGGGTGGCCGCGGCGGGCGCGAAGTTCACGACCGCGTTCACCGGCATCGGCCTGTCGAGCGACTCGGCGCTGGCGGCCCGGCTGGTGCACTGCGTCGGCGGCTCGCGCGCCACCGAGCTGCTGCTGCTGCCCGAGCCCTTCCTGGCCGAGACCGCCGCGGAGTGGGGGCTGGTGCACCGCGTCGTGGCGCCGGAGCAGGTACTGCCCGAGGCGCAGGAGCTGGCGGCCCGGCTGGCCGCGGGCCCGACCGCCGCCTACCGGGCCGTGAAGACGGTCCTCGCGACCGCCGCGACCGACTCGCTGGAGGAGACGCTGGCCCTCGAGGGGCGGCTGCAGGCCGAGGTGGGGCAGTCCGCCGACCACCGCGAGGCCGTCGAGGCCTTCATGGAGAAGCGCGCGCCGCGGTTCACCGGCCGCTGAGGCAGCCGGGTCGCGGGACGGGTGCACCTGCCGCCGGGCGGGCGGGGCCGGCGGCAGGGCGATCAGGGGGTCGCCGTCGCCGGCGACGCCGTCACCGGGCGAGCGCGACGCAGGCCGGGCAGACGTCGGAGGCCTGCACGGGCCACGGCTGCTCGGGGGTGACCCGGGCCAGGGAGCCGCAGACGGTGAGCTCGCAGGCGCTGTCGACCTCGGCCGGCGGCCGGTGCAGCTCCACGGCGTGCCACAGCGCGGCGGTGGGCCCGTGCGCGCGGCTGCGGGCGGCGGCGAACGCGGTGCTCTGCAGCATCATGCGGAAGAGGTCGGCAGCCGGGCGGCCGCGGGTGATCGAGACGAGGAGCCGGCTGCCCCGGAAGGGTGAGCCGCGCGGCCCGGGTGCAGGATCGCGGCATGGAGCTCACCAAGCACGGGCACGCCTGCGTGGTCCTCTCCGACGGCGACCGCCGGCTGGTGGTCGACCCGGGCGCCTTCACCGACCCGGTGGCGCTCGAGGGCGCGACGGCGGTGCTGGTCACGCACGAGCACGCCGACCACTTCGTCGCCGACCGCCTGCGGGCGGCGCTGGAGGTCGAACCGTCGCTCGAGGTCTGGACCAACCGCTCCGTGGCGGCGGCGCTCGAGGGCGCCGGGAGCCGGGTGCACGTGGTGGGGGCCGGCGACGCGGTGACGGTCGCCGGGTTCGAGGTGCAGGTGCACGGCGAGCTGCACGCGGAGATCCACCCGGAGCTCCCCCGGGTGGCCAACATCGGCTTCCTCGTCGACGAGCAGGTCTTCCACCCCGGCGACGCCTTCACGGTGCCCGGGACGCCGGTCCCGACGCTTCTCCTGCCGCTGCACGCACCCTGGTCCCGCACGGCGGAGGTCATCGACTACGTGCGCGAGGTGCGGGCCGACCAGGTGTTCGCGGTGCACGACGGGCTGCTCAACGACACCGGGATCGGCGTCCTGAGCGGGCTGCTGGGGGAGCGGGGCCCGGGGACCCCGACCCCCTTCGGCCGGCTGGCGCCCGGGGAGTCCGTCGAGCTCTGAGCCGACGGACCCCCCGGGACGGGGTCAGCGGCGGACGGAGCGGCTGTTGCGACCCGTTATCGTCGAGGCGGCCACGACCAGCACCGCCGCGACGATGATGGAGATGATCCACCGGATCCAGTCGATGCCGCGCGTGTCGTCGACCCCCAGGGCACCGGCCAGGTAGTAGCCGATGAGCACACCACCGATGCCGCACAGCAGCGTCAGCCACAGGGGTGTGTTGTCACGCGTGCCCGGGGCGACGAACTTCCCCAGCAGGCCGATGATGAGACCCGCGATGATCAACCCGATGATCTCCATAGCCAACTCCTCAGTGATCCGCCCGGCGTGCGCGGTCCCGGCGGGGTGCCGGGTGTGCCGCCGGGGCACGAGGAGTTCCGTACCCGCGCTCTTTACGGTGATGCGTCATTCCCTCGATCGAGGTGGTGATCACGGCCTCTCGGAGGTATGCGCCGCCGCCACGTGCGCGGGCACCTTGGCCAGCTCGGCGTCGACGGTCCGCTGCACGAGCCGGCGCACGGCCGCCCGGGTCAGCCGGCGGACGACCCGGCTGCCACCGGTGGGCTCGTGGCCGATCGTGATGGAGATGCGCGTGCCGCCGTCGGCGGTGTCGGCCAGCTCGATCTCCGTCGTCCACGTCTCGGGGGTGAGTTCCAGGCGCGTGGCCACCCGCGAGAGCGGCTCCCAGGTGAGGATCTCGCCGCGCGGCGAGCCGGCGCGGGGCGCGGCGCCGTCCAGCCGGCCCGGGGCGCAGACGAAGGTCGTGCCGACTCGGGGAGTCGCACCGGGGCGGTCCAGCAGGTAGGAGACGTCGCAGACGGCGCAGTAGGGCTCGAGCACCGCAAGCGCACGCCACACCTCCGCACGGGGCTGCGGCACCTCCCGGGTACCGGTCGCCGTCGTCCGCACGTCAGCGCCCGCCCACGGAGACCTCGAACTCGACCTGGCTGACGTCGGGCCGCAGCCGCGAGAAGCTGTGCACCTGCGGCCGGCCGTCGCTGTCGCGCACCGTGGTGCGCACGACGAGCAACGGCGAACCGGCGACCACGCCCAGCGCCTCGGCCTCGTCGGGCGCCGCGGTGCCGACGTCGACGACGATGCGGGCGTGCGCGAGGTCCGCCGAGTACTCCCGGCGCAGGTAGTCGTAGAGGGACCCCTCGCTGAAGTCGGCGTCGAGCGCCCCCGGGTAGGCGTCGGCCGGTAGGAAGCTGTGCGCGACGTGGTTCGGCGTGCCGTCGACGCTGCGCAGCCGCACGAGCTCCACCACGTCGGTCGCGGGCTCCAGCTTCAGCTCGGTGGCCACCGTCGGCGGCACGGGCACCACGCGCTGGGTCAGCACCGTGGTGCCGACCTGGGCCCCCTGCTCGGTCATCACCGAGTTGAAGCCCGCGATGCGGTGCACGAAGCTCTCGCGGTACTCGTGCCGGATGGCCGGGCGGGTCACGTAGGTGCCCCGCCCCTGCTCCCGGACGAGGTGCCCGTCGGCGACCAGCCCGTCCACGGCCCGGCGCAGCGTGATGCGGCTGACCCCGTACTCGGCGCAGAGGACCGGTTCCGGCGGCAGCAGCGTCTGCTCGGGCAGGGCGGCGACCCGGCGGCGGAGGTGCTCGCGGACCGACAGGTACTTCGGTCCGGCTACAGGGCTCACCACGGGGTCGAAGGTACTGCCCGAGGAGACGTCTGGTCGTCATGTCGTATGAGACGTCACACCTGCACGCCGTGGGGTGTGCCACATCGTGGGCCGGGCGGCATCCCGTACGGTGGTGGCAGCCATGCCGCCGACGAACGATGATCTGCGCGTGACGGGCTCACCGGACTGGCGTCGGCGCAGGTGGGAGGCCACCCACGAGCGCATCCTCGAGGCCGCGCTCGCGCTGTTCGACGCCGAGGGGTACGACCAGGTGCCGATCGGGCGCATCGCGGCCGCCGCGGGGGTGTCGGTACCGACCTTCTACGCGCACTACCCGAGCAAGGACCACCTGGTCATGCGGCTGCTGGCGCCCGAGGAGGTGGCCGAGCTGATCGCCCGCCAGCCTGCTGAGCTGTCCCTGGGCCCGCGCATCCGCTCGGCGGCGATGGACCTGGTGAGCGGCGCGGGCGCCGAGGAGCGCTCCCGGCTGTACGCCCGTTGGCGGGTCGTCGCCGGAAACCCCACCCTGCGGCACCGATCGGGCGAGTTCGAGCGGAAGACGGCAATCATGGTCGCCGAGGCCAGTGCCCGGGACGGCAAGATCCGCCCGGCCGACGTCGTGGTCGCCGGCGCCCACCTGGCCGCATTCACCACCGGTCTGCTGCTCTGGGCCGACAGCGGCGGCGACCGCGAGCTGGAGGACTGCCTCGTCGAGGCGTTCGACGCCCTCGCCGAGACCTGAGCATCGGTCAGCGGGCAGGGGCGCGGAGCTCCACCACGGTGACCTCCGGGCGGGCCCCGACGCGCATGGGAGGCCCCCAGTACCCGGCCCCCGAGGTCACGTACAGCTGGGTGTCGCCGTGCCGCGACCAGCCCTCCACCGCGGGCTGGTCCAGCCGCACGGCGTAGTCGAAGGGCCAGAGCTGCCCGCCGTGGGTGTGCCCCGAGAGCTGCAGGTCCACCCCGGCTGCCGCGGCCTGCTGGACCTGCACCGGCTGGTGGGCCAGCAGGACCACGGGGGTGCTCTCGTCCCGCCCGTCCAGCGCCGCGTCGAGATCCGCGCCGTGGCCGGGCAGCCCCGAGGCCGCCGCCGTCCGGTCGTCGATCCCGGCCAGGTCGAAGGACGCGCCACCGCGGCGGATCGCCACCCGTTCGTTGCGCAGCACGTCCACGCCGAGGGTCGGCAGGTGCCGCATCCACGCCTGGGTGTCGACGAAGTACTCGTGGTTGCCGGTGACGAAGTAGACGCCCTGCTGGCTCACGAGGTCCGCCAGCGGGGCGACGTCCTCGCGCAGCTCGTCGACCCCGCCGTCGACCAGGTCACCCACGATGGCGACCACGTCGGGGCGCTGCTGGTTGACCAGCTCCACCACCCGCTCGAAGCGCCGGCCGCCGTAGGTGGCCGACAGGTGGCCGTCGGAGAAGGTGACGATCCGCAGCCCGTCCAGCGCCGGGTCCAGCCCGCGCAGGGTCACCGGGACGCGCCGCACGACGGGCGCCGAGTTGGCGACGTACGCGCCCGTGCCCGCGGTGCCGAGCGCCACCGCGCCGGCGGTCACCGCCAGCCCGCGGGCCAGGAAGCGCCGCCGGTCGATCGCCGGGGCCTCGCGGTCCGCGAGGACGACACCGCGGCCAGGTGCCGTCCCCCCGTCGGGCGGAGCCGCTGCGTCGTCCCTGCCCGAACTCCTCCGGGGCCCGCTCGGGACGACCTCCCTCTCCGTTCGCCGGATCCAGAGGGTGCCCAGCAGGCGCACCGGCTCCAGCACCACCAGCGCCAGGACGGCGTAGAGGGCGATACCGAGCCAGACGAACCCGACCCAGCTCAGCGGCGCGGCCGCGTCGATCGGGAGCACCCCGCGGGAGAGCACCGCCGCCACCGGCAGCACCGCCAGGACCACGGTGAGCAGGGTCAGCCGGCGGCGCAGCCGGCCGGGCGCGGTGGTGCTGCGGACCAGCCGGAACCACAGGTAGGTGTGCAGGAGCCCCACGGCCAGCAGGACGACGGTCCCGAAGCCCAGCAGGCCGATGAGCGACAGGACGACCTCCGGCGGATCGGGCGGCACGGCGGAACCGGGGCGGTGCGCCGCTGCAGAGGATGGACGACGGACGGGCGTGCGGCGTTCCCGGGTGTGTCAGCCGCTGCGGCCGAGCCGGGAGGACAGGGCGTGCGCCAGCTTGGACGCGCGCGGCGAGGGGCGGGCGCCTGCGGCGAGCAGCGCCTCCGCCACGGCGGCGAGCACCGCTTCCGGGCCGTCGACGAGCTCGACCTCGAGCTCCCGCCAGGTGCGCACCTCGGGCGTTCCACCGGCGGCCTCGGCGGGCACCGTCGCGGTGACCGTGTCGTCGGCGAGCTCGGCCAGCACCCGGCCCTCCGCGTCGCGGAGCTCGCGCACCACCCGGCGGGTCAACATCGTCACCACCGGCGCGGGCACCTCCCCGGCCAGCAGACCGCCGATCACCTCGAGCAGCTCGGCCGGCGCCACGTCGGCGCCGCCGGCGAGCGGCGCGTGCAGCTCCCGGCGGGCCGAACCCGCCGGCAGCTTCAGGTGCCAGCCCTCGTCCGGCCCACCGGTGCGCCGGCGCAGCGTGATCCGGGCGCGCACGAGCCGGAGGTCCGGGGTGTCGTGGTACACCGCCGCCAGCTCGTGCACCACCGGCTCGGCGACGACCGCGACGCCGTCGACGCCGTCGAGAGCCGGCACGGTGAACCCCTCGTCGACGTCGAACTTGCACTCGACCTCGAGCTGCTCGGCGACCACGGCACGACCGTAGGGCACCCACCGGGCGGCGGCCCTCCGCGCCCTGGCTAGCGTGGCGGCCATGGCCCGGACCCACGCCGACCGCCGGTGGGCCGTCGCGGCGGCCACGCCGTGGGCGGTGTGGGCGGTGCTGCGCCGCACCGGTGCCGAGCGCGGCTTCCCCCTCGTGCCGGCGCTGGCGTTCACCCCGTACGCCGCGGCCACCGCCGTGCTGCCCCTGGCCCTGGCGGTGCGGGCGCGGTCCCGGGGGGCCGCGCTGCTCGCCGCCACCGCGGCCGCCGTGCTCGGCGCCGCGGTGCGCTCGCACCGGGGCCGGCCTCCGGTGGAGCCGGCGCCGGAGGGGCTGCGGGTGCGGCTCGCCACCGTGAGCCTGCGGCTGGGGCTGATCCCCGCCGAGCCGGTCGTGGAGCTCGTCCGCCGGCACGGGGTCGACGTCCTGGCGGTGCAGGAGCTCACCCCGGAGGCCGAGCGGCGGCTGACCGCCGCCGGCCTGGCCGAGCTGCTCCCGCACGCCCACGTCGTCCCGGCGCGGCCGGGCAGCGTGCCGGCGGCCTCCGGCGCCGTCTGGAGCCGGTGGCCGGTCAGCGACCGGAGCGCGGCACCCGGCGGCTTCGAGCAGCCCACCGTGCGGCTGCCCGCGGGCTCGGGGCCCGAGCTCGAGGTGACGGCGGTGCACAGCCGCCCCCCGGCGCCGTCACCGGCCGCCGTCCGCGGCTGGACCGAGGACCTGGCCGCGCTCCCCGCCCCCGAGCCGGCGGTCCTGCGCGTGCTGGCGGGCGACTTCAACGCCACGCTCGACCACGCGGCGCTCCGGGCCGTGCTCCGCCGGGGGTACCTGGACGCCGCCCGGGCCGTCGGCGAGGGGCACCGCTGGACCTGGCACCCGCTGCGCTCCCCGCTGCCGCGGCTGGGGCTGGACCACGTGCTCGTGGACCCGCGGCTCGCCGTCGCCGGATGCACGTTCGTGCCGGTCCCGGGCAGCGATCACCGGTCGGTCGTGGTGGACCTGGTGCTGCCCGGCAGCTGACGGGCGCAGCACCGATGTTCACCGACCCCGCCCGGTGGGCAGCCTTTGACCTGGTGGCGCGCGGCCGAGCGCGCCCCACGGAGGGGAGTCGACCCATGTTGAGCGAGCACGAGGTCACCGCAGCGATCGGCAGCACCGCGTACGGCGACGGAGGCGACAAGCTGGGCACCGTCGAGCACTTCTTCGTCGACGACCGGACCGGGGAGCCGACCTGGGTGGCCGTGACCACCGGGCTGTTCGGCACCCGCCACTCGATCGTCCCGGCACGGAACGCCTCCTGGGAGGACGGCCGGCTGCGGCTGCCGGTCACCGCGTCCGCGGTGACGAGCGCCCCGGCCATGGAGGGCACCCACCTGGCCCCGGCCGACGAGGAGGAGTTGCGGCGTCACTACGGGCTGGCCGGTGAGCAGGTCGCGACGTCGGCGGGCGGTCACCACGAGCAGCGGGACGCCGCCGGGGCGCCGACCCGGGAGGGGGCGCCGGCGCACGGCACCATGACCCGGAGCGAGGAGAGGCTGCGGGTCGGCACCGAGCAGGTCGCCGCCCGCCGGGTCCGGCTGGTGAAGTACGTGGTCACCGAGGAGGTCCAGGTCACGGTGCCCATCCGCCGGGAGGAGATCCGGCTGGAGGAGGTGCCGCTCGACGGCGCAGCGACGGCCGGCGACACCACGGCCGGGGAGTCGCTGGTGCCGGACGACGCCCCCGCCACCGGCCTGCCCGACGAGATCGTGCTGCACGCCGAGCGGCCCGTGTTCGGCGTCGAGGTGGTGCCCGTGGAGCGGGTGCGGCTGCGGACCGAGGTGGTCGACGGCCACGAGACGGTGACCGAGCAGGTGCTGCGGGAGCAGATCTCCGTCGATCGGGACGACACCCCGCCCCGCGGCTGAGCGCGGGGCTCAGCCGCGCCGGTCGGGCAGGAACTTCAGCTTCTCGCGGGTGGCCGCGACCTCGTCGGCGTCGACGTCGCCGAGCACGAGGGTCTCGGTCCCCGCGGCGGTGGCCAGCAGCTCCCCCATCGGGCTGACGATCCGGCTGTCACCGGTGTGCTCGGTGCCGTCCCCGGCGGTGCCGACGCGGTTCACCCCGACCACGTAGGCCTGGTTCTCGATCGCCCGCGCCTGGAGCAGCGTCTGCCAGTGGTGGCGGCGGGCGGCCGGCCAGTTGGCGACGACCACGTACAGGTCGGTCTCGAGGGCGGCGCGCCAGAAGACGTCGGCGAAGCGCAGGTCGTAGCAGATGAACGGGGTGATCCGCAGGCCGCCGACCTCCACGGTGACCGGCCCGTCGCCGGGGCGGAACCGCTCGTGCTCGCCGCCGTGGGTGAACGGGTGCAGCTTCCGGTAGCGGTGGGTCGTGCCGTCCGGGCCGGCCAGGACGAAGCAGTTGTAGGGCAGTTGCGCGCCCTCGGCGATCTCCGGGCAGCTGCCGCCCACCCACACATCGTGCTCGGCGGCCTGCGCGGCGAGGAACGCCGCCGACGGACCGTCCTCGGGCTCCCCGATGCCCGGCGTCATCGAGAAGCCGGTCGAGAAGGTCTCGGTGAGCAGGACCAGGTCGGCGCCGGCACCGGCGGCCCGGGCCACCTGGGGGGCGAGCCGCGCGAAGTTGGCCTCGCGGTCCTCCCAGACGATGTCGTGCTGCACCGCAGCCACCTTCATGCCAGCCTCCTCAGCCGCTCGACCGCCTCGGCGAGGACGGCGTCGCTCTTGCAGAACGCGAACCGGACCAGGTGCCGCCCCAGGGAGGCGTGCTCCGGGGTGTAGAAGACCACGGTCGGGATGGCGACGACGCCGGCGCGCTCCGGCAGCGCCCGGCAGAAGGCCAGCCCGTCGCCGTCGGGTTGCACCCCGCGGACGTCGACGGTCGCGAAGTACGTCGCCTGCGGCGCGATCACGGGCAGCCCGGCGTCCCGGAGCCCGGCGACGAGGACGTCGCGGCGGTACTGCAGGTCGCGGGCGATCCCGTCGAAGTAGGCCCCCGGCAGCCGCAGGCCGGCGGCCACGGCCGGCTGGAACGGGCCGCCGTTGACGTAGGTGAGGAACTGCTTGGCGGTGCGGACGGCGGCCACCAGCGGCGCCGGCCCGCAGACCCAGCCGATCTTCCACCCGGTGACGTTGAAGGTCTTGCCGGCGCTGGAGACGACGAGGGTGCGCTCGCGCATGCCCGGCAGCGTGGCCAGGGAGACGTGCCGGGCACCGTCGAACACCAGGTGCTCGTACACCTCGTCGGTGACCACCGTGAGGTCGTGGTCGCGGGCCAGCCCGGCGAGGACCGCCAGCTCGTCGGCGGTGAGCACCGTGCCGGTGGGGTTGTGCGGGGAGTTGACCAGCAGCAGCCGGGTGCGCGGGGTGATCGCGGCGCGCAGCTCGGCCTCGTCGAAGGTCCAGGGACCGGCGCCGTCCTCCGGCGGGTGCAGCGGCACCGGCCGCACCACACCCCCGGCCATGGCGACAGAGGCGCTGTAGCTGTCGTAGATCGGCTCGAAGAGCACCACCTCGTCGCCGGGCTCGAGCAGCGCGAGCATCGCGGCGGCCAGCGCTTCGGTGGCCCCGGCGGTGACCAGCACCTCGGTGCCGGGCTCGTAGGAGGTGCCGGTCCAGCGCTGCCGGTGCTCGGCGACGGCGGTCCGCAGCTCGGGGATGCCGGGGCCGGGCGGGTACTGGTCGGCGCCGGTGCCGATGGCTTCGCGGGCGACGTCGAGGACCTCCGGCGGGCCCGGGTAGTCGGGGAAGCCCTGACCGAGGTTGACCGCCCCGGTGGCGACGGCGAGCGCGCTCATCTCGGCGAAGATCGTCGTCCCGAACCCGCGCAGCCGGGACGCCAGCGGTGCGGTCATGCGGCTCCCTCCCGGGGTGGTTCCACGTGGACCGGTTACTTGATGCGGACGTCCTCGTGCCCGTCGATCCGGACGACGTCGCCCGAGCGCAGCTGCCGGCCGCGGCGGTCCTCGGGCTCACCGTTGACCAGGACCGCGCCGGAGACCAGCACGTCCTTGACCTGGGCGCCGGTGGGGACGGCGTCGACCAGCTTCAGGAGCTGGCCGAGCCGGATGCTGTCCTCGCCGGGACGCAGGTCGACGGTGCGCACGGGCCTCAGTCTGCCGTCCGGCGCAGCTCGTCCCCGACCCGGACCCGCCCGGGGGTCAGCACCGCGGCCCGCACGGCCAGCAGCCCGTCCCGCTCGCGGTGCACCGTCTTGAGGACCGAGGTGTCACGGGGGAGGCCGCCCGGTTGGGGGCGGGTGGTCATCACGCAGCGGGGGATGCCGGTGCCGAAGCGCAGCCGCGCCCCGCCGAGGTGGGCCGCCGTCCCGCGGAGCGCGTCCTCGCCGGCCCCGTCGAGGACGACGTTGGCCCGGAAGCGGCGGCGGTCCCACGCGCCCAGCGTGCCGGTGGAGACCAGCGACAGGCGGATCCGCGGGCTGTCGTGGAAGGGTCCCGGGGCGCCCTCCCACTGCAGCCACTCGGCGGGGTCGGGCTCGTCCTCGTCCGCGGCGGACTCGTAGGTCGGGACGTCGGCGTCGTCGTCCGGCGCCGCCCGCAGCTCCACCCGGCGGCCCAGCCAGCCCGACAGCACGAGCTCGTCCTCGGTGGTGGTGCCGTCGGGGAGCACGACCTCGACCCCGCCGCCGCGCCGCAGCCGGGCCGCGCCGAAGAGGAGCTCGGGCACCCGGCGGGCGGTGAGGCCGAAGCCGGTGTCGCGGTCGAAGAGCGCCCACCGACGGTCGCCCTCGATGCCGAGCGGGCCCACCTCGGCCTCGGTCAGCTGCTCTCCCTGCAGCGACTTCACGGGGTAGCGCCAGAGCTCCCGCACGCGCACCTCAGCCCACCGGGGTCCAGGCCAGCGACCAGGTGCCGGACCACTCCCGGCCCGGGTCGAGCACCACGAGGTCGGCGCCGTCGGCGAGCGCGTTCGGCGGGCAGGTCATCGGCTCGACGGCGAGGCTGCGCCGCCGCTGGCCCTCGGGGAGGGTGTCGCCGGTGTAGACCTGCAGCCAGGGCCAGCCCTCGTCGGCGGAGACGGCGAGCTCGCCGGCGCTCCCCCGCAGCCGCACGTGCCACCAGCCGTCGTCGTCGCGGTCCAGGTCGGTCAGCGCGGTGTCCAGCGCCCGGTCGCCGATCCGGCCGACGGCGCCGTCGTACGGCCGCCGCTCACCCGTCGGCAGGCCGCCGTCCAGCACCAGCTCGGTGCGCGCCGGCAGCGCCAGCTCCGCCTCGCCGATCCCGCCGTCGCCCACCTCCCCCACCGAGAGGTAGGGGTGGAACCCGGCCCCGAACGGCGCCGGGCCGTCGCCGGTGTTGCGCACCCGCAGCGTGCTGGTGAGCCGGTCGGCGGTGAGGACGTGGTCCACCGCGACGGCGAGCCGGAACGGGTAGCCCGGCTGCGGCTCGAGCGTCGTCCCGACCGTGACGGAACCGCCGGCCGCGGCGAGCACCGTCCAGGGCTGCCAGGTGACCAGCCCGTGGATCGCGTGCGGCTCCTCGGTCGACCGGACGTCGAGCTGCAGCTCGCTGCCCTGCCAGCTCCACCGGCCGTGCCGGAGCCGGTTGGGCCAGGGCACGAGGGTCGCGCCACGCCAGCCGGGGAGCACCTGCCCGGCCGGGTAGCCGTCCAGCACCTCCCAGTCCCGGACGGCGAGCCGGCGGAGCGTGCCGCCGCGCAGGTCGACGGCGAGGCGGGCGTCCCCTGCGGTGAGCTGCACCTCGGTGCGGTCGGTGGCGGGCCAGGCGTCGGGCATGCCGCCACCTCACCACATCGTGGCCCGGCTGCCCTGGCGAGATCTGCACACCGGCCCCCATCCGGCCGTCGACGGGGGCGAGTGTGCAGATCTGGCGCGCTCAGGGGTGGTAGGTCACCTGCTCGGCGAACTCCAGCACCTGCTCCCGGGTGAACGCGTCGGGGACCTGGAGGGTGAAGGCGGTGCCGTCGTCGAACTGCGCCTGGAGGAACCAGCCCCGGTCCCGGGGCCCGTTGTCGACCCGCACCAGCGCCGCGGGCCGGCCCTGCACCGTCACGTCCAGCTGCGGGCCCACCGGCCCCGTGAGGGTCTCCCGCAGCCGGTCGAGCGGCGCGACGTCCTGCGGCAGCGGCACGTGGACGGTGAGCGTCTGCTGCTCGTAGGCGTCGTTGACCAGGGTGAGCACGCGGCCCATCTTGTAGAACTGCACCGACCAGCCGGCCGGGGCGAGCCCGGCGGTGAGGGTCGCCGGCTGCGGGCGGTCGACCAGCGATCCGGCGAGGGCGACCAGCTCCGCCGTCCGGCTGTACCGGCCCTCGCCGGCCATGACCACCCACTGGTCGTCCCGGCGCTCGAAGAGCAGCTCGGCGAACCGCACCTGCGCGCACGTGCTCAGCCCGTCCTCGCAGGCCACGTCCCGCGACCCGCGCACCAGCTGGGCGCTCGCGCCGTCGACGGTGACCTCGGAGCGCTCGGTGACGTCGGCGTTCTCGAAGGCGTCGTTCCACCAGTCGGGTTCGTCCTCCTCGACGCCCACGGTGAACCGGTCGGCGCCGTCCGCCGAGCCGTACTCCGCGAAGCCGGCCGAGTCCCCGTCGCCGGAGAACGCCGGTGTCATGCCGGCCGGCGCGGGCTCGAGCGAGAGCGGGAAGGTGGGTGTCGCGAACTCGACGAGGGTGACGCCGGTGGCCGGGGTCCCGGGGCCGTCGGGGGCGGCGATCACCACCGCGGCGGTCCAGGCGGCGGCCACCGCCACGGCCGCGACCCCCGTGCGGACGACGAGCCCCCGGCTGGGGCGACGCCGGGATGGGGGGCCCTCGATCTCGGCGAGCAGCGCGGCGCGGGCGGCGGAGCGGGCGGCGGGGGAGAGCGGCGGGGCCTCGGGCCCGGCCTCGCGGAGCAGCGTGAGGTCGTTCATCGGTCCTCCTCCTCGGAGGTCGGCGCGAAGGGGGAGACGTCGCCGAGGGCGGCGCGGGTCTGGCGGCGGGCGCGGTGCAGGCGGGAGCGCACCGTCCCGACGGGGACGTCGAGGACGGCGGCGATCTCCTCGTAGCCCAGCTGTCCCCACGCGAGCAGCAGCAGGGCGTCGCGGTCGCGGGGCTCCAGGCCGGCCAGGGCAGCGGCGAGCGGGCCGCGCAGCGCCTGGGCGTCCAGCCGGCCCGAGGCGTCGCCCGGGTCTTCCCCCGGGCGTTCCGGCTCGGCGGCGGCCCGGGCCAGCGCCCGGTACCGGCGCTGCTCGCTGCGCCGGTGGCCCCGGACGACGTTGGTCGCGATGCCGAGCAGCCACGGCCGGACCTCGAGGTGCTCCGCCCGGTAGGCGGCCCGGCGCCGGAATGCGATCAGGAAGGTCTCGCTCAGCAGGTCGTCGGCCAGCTCGCCCACCCGGCGGCCCAGGTAGCGGTGCACGGCCGCGGCGTGCCGGTCGAACAGAGGGGCGAACTCCGCCGGGTCCTCCACCGAGCGGGCGATCAGCTCGGCGTCTCCGGGGAGGGCGTCGGGCAGCGCCCGCAGCCGTGGGGGCTCGGCGGGTGGACCGGCGGACCGGTGCATCGCCGTCGGGGTCACGGCAGGTGATGATCCGGCCGCGATCGGTGAAGTCGTCACACCCCTTGATGACCGGTGCGGCGGAACCGGTTCACGCGGCCCCGACCTGCGCCACATCGGGGGATCGGGCCGTACCGGGGGCCCGGTCCGCCGCGTCTCGCGGCGCAGCGCTCAGCTGCAGTTCTCCTCGGCGTAGGCGGAGACGGTCTCGCCGGCCTCCCCGAGCTCCTGCAGTTCCTCCAGGGAGAGGTCGCCGCTCTCCATGGCCTCCTCGAACCGGCCCTCCGACGGGAATACCTCCGCCATGGTCTCCACGGCCTGCGCGACCTCGGCGCCGGCCTCGTCGGGCACGGTGCCGGCGAGCTCCTCCAGGGCGGCCTTGATCTCGGCGGCGTCGCTGTCGCCGAGCTCGTCGATCGACGCGTACCGGTCGCAGAAGTCCTCGACGCTCGCGCCGCCGCCGCAGGCGGAGAGGGAGAACGGCAGGGCGGCCACCGTGGCGGCGACGGCCAGCCTGCGGATGCGCATGGGGATCCCTTCGTCGAGCAGCAGGACCCTGGCGTCCGACCGCGGGCGGTGCGTCGCTCCACCCTCACACACCCGGCGGCGGACCCGGGTCAGCGCGGAGCAGGCCGGACCGACCGCTCGAAGAAGAGCGAGCCCACCGCATCCGGGTCGCCCACGTAGTCGCCGAAGGCCCGGATCGGCCGGTAGCCGGCGCCCGAGTACAGCCCGATCGCCTCGGGCTGCTGCGGGCCGGTCTCCAGCCGCAGCGTCGTCCAGCCCCGGGCCCCGGCGGCCTCCTCGAGCGCGGCGAGCACCGCCTTCGACACCCCGCGGCCGCGCGCGGCCGGGACCACGTACATGCGCTTGACCTCGGCCACGCCGCCGCCGAGCTCGCGGAGCGCGCCGCAGCCCAGCGGCGTCCCGTCGTCGTCCCGGGCCAGCAGCACCACCGCGACGTCGGCCGCCGAGGGGTGCGTGCCGGGCTCGTCCTTGCCGCCGTATCGGGCCCGGACCTCGGTCTGCTGGTCGGTGGTGAGCCGCCGGACGTCGGGGTCGTCCCAGGCAGCCGCCTCGATGATCACGGGCCCGATCCTGCCAACGGCCCGCGGGCGCTCCCGGAGGTACGGTCCGCTGGACGCCCCACCGCGAAGGAGCACCGTGCCGGTCGACCGCGAACTGCCCACGTCCGAGGCCGAGGACCTGCTGGCCCTCACCCGGGAGATCGCCGACGCCGAGCTCGCCCCGAAGGCGGCGTCCTACGAGCGCGAGGAGCGCTTCCCGCGGGAGGTGTTCCGCCTCCTGGGCGACGCCGGGCTGATGGGGTTGCCGTTCCCCGAGGAGGTCGGCGGCGGCGGGCAGCCCTACGCCGTCTACCTGCAGGTGCTGGAGGAGCTGGCGGCCCGCTGGGCGAGCGTGGCGCTGGGGATCAGCGTGCACACCCTCGCCTGCTCCCCCATCGCGCACTACGGCACCGAGGCCCAGCGCCGCGACCTGCTGCCCGAGATGGTCGGCGGCACCCTGATCGGCGCCTACTCCCTGTCGGAGGCCCACGCCGGCTCTGACGTCGCCGCGATGCGCGCCAGCGCGACGCCGGCCGAGGACGGCTGGCTCGCGCGTGGGGAGAAGGCGTGGGTGACCCACGGCGGGCACGCCGACTTCTACTCCACGTTCCTGCGCACGCCGGCCGACGGCGAGCGCGCGATCTCCTGCTTCCACCTGACCCCCGACCTGCCCGGCTTCAGCGCGGCGAGGCCCGAGGAGAAGATGGGGCTCACCGGCTCCACCACCGCCGCCATCCGGCTCGACGACGTGCCGGTCCCGGCCGACCGCCTGGTCGGCGAGCCCGGCCGGGGCATGGCGATCGCGCTGGGCGCGCTGGACGCCGGGCGGCTGGGCATCAGCGCCGTCGCGGTGGGGCTCGCGCAGTCGGCCCTCGACGTCGCCGTCGCCTACGCCGTGGAGCGGGAGGCGTTCGGCCGCCCGATCGCCGAGCACCAGGGCGTGCAGTTCCTGCTGGCCGACATGGCCGCCGCAGTCGAGTCCGCGCGCGCCACCTACCTGGTCGCCGCACGCCGCAAGGACGCCGGCAAGCCGTTCTCCCGCCAGGCCAGCATCGCCAAGCTCGTGGCCACCGACGCCGCCATGAAGGTCACCACCGACGCCGTCCAGGTGCTGGGCGGGGCCGGCTACACCCGCGACCACCCGGCCGAGCGGTACATGCGCGAGGCGAAGGTCATGCAGATCTTCGAGGGCACCAACCAGATCCAGCGGATGGTCATCGGCCGCCACCTCACCGCAGGGGCCGTGCCGCCGGCCGGCTGACGGGTTCCACGTGGAACCGGTGACAGCTGTCAGTGGTCCCGGCCGGTGCCCCGGGACCAGACTGGTGTCCCCGAGCGAGGAGAGCACCGTGTCCCAGCCCCACCTGCGTGCCGCCGACTCCGACCGCGCCGCCGTCGCCGCCGAGCTGGGCCGCGCGATGTCGGAGGGCCGGCTGACCGTCGCCGAGTACGACGAGCGGCTCGCCCGGGCCTACGCGGCCCGCACGTTCGGCGAGCTCGCCGAGCTCACCACCGACCTGCCCGCGCCGGCCCCGCAGCCGGCCCCGCAGCCGGCAACGGCGCGGTCGGCGCACCCGGTACCCGCGTGCGGCAGCCGGGGGTACGGGGGCCTCAGCCACCAGCAGGTCGCCTGGGGGTCGTGGTCCAGCACCGCGGTGATCGTGCTGCTCGTCTGGGGGATCACGTCGCTGGCGTCGGGCGAGTTCCTCTACTTCTGGCCGTTCTGGGTGATCGTGCCCTGGGGCGCCTTCTTGCTGATGGGCCAGGCGTTCGCCGGCGGTCGCGGCGACACCGACGAGAAGCGCCCGCACGCGGTGCACGGCCGCTGACGGGGAGCACCAGGTCCCGCCCCGACCAGCCGCCGAGCGTGACGGCGCACGGGATCGTCCTGACCGGCGCACGCCACGGCGGCCGCCCGCTCACCCCTCCGGGTGCCGGAGCCCTCAAGGTCCCCGAGAGTGATCCCGACAGCTCACCCGTGTCCGCTCCACCGAGCTCGCTGACGTCCACCGCCGTATCCGCGCCCGTTGCGGACCCGGCACGCGTGGCCGCGGTCAGCAGCTACCGACTGGCCGGACACGACGCCGTCGCCGAGCTGGACGCCCTCGTCGCGCACATGGCCCGGGCGCTGGACGTGCCGATCGCGACGATCAACCTCGTGAGTCCCGACCTGCAGTGCTACCCCGCCGAGCACGGGGTGGGCGTGCCGCGCACCCATGTGCGTGACGAGGTCTCCTTCTGCGCCCATGTCGTCGCCGGACGGGCGCCGATGACGGTCCCCGACGCCCGGGTCCACCCGCTCTTCTCCGCCAACCCTCTGGTCCGGGCCGGGAGCATCGCCGCCTACGCCGGCGTGCCCTTGATCGACGAGGACGGGTTCGTCCTCGGTGCCCTGGCCGTCTTCGACCACAGACCGCGCGCGTTCACCGACGCCGACCACGACGTGCTGCACACCCTCTCCGGGCTGGTCCGCGTCGTGCTCTCCCTGCGGCGCCGGGCGGCTGCGCAGGCCTGGAACGCCCGGCTGCTGGCCGCCCAGGGCCGTGCCCTGGAAGAGATGACCACCGGTCGGCCGCTCGCGACCACCCTGGACCTGCTCGCGGCCACCGCACGCGATCTCGCCGCGGATGCCGACCAGCAGCAGCTGCAGGTGCTGCGGCGGACCGTCGACCGGCTCTCCGCCCTCGCGACCGAAGCCGCCCAGTGGCGGAGCACGACCGAGCGCATGGCCCGGCAGGACCCCCTGACCGGCCTGGCCAACCGGAACTGCTTCACCGAAGCCGGCGCCGCAGCGCTCGCCGGGGGCGGGGCGGTGCTCTTCATCGACCTGGACCGGTTCAAGGACGTCAACGACCGCGGCGGCCACGCCCTCGGTGATCAACTGCTCATCCGTCTGGCGGGTGCGCTCCGCGAGCGGGTGACGACCGTCGCCCCCGACGCCGTGATCGGCCGCCTCGGTGGGGACGAGTTCGCCGTGGTCCTCCCCGGGACGGACCGCACGGCCGCCAGGCAGCTGGGCCACGACCTCCTCCACGTCCTCAGGGACGAGGTCCGGGTCGGGCGGAGAACCGTCCTGGTCTCGTGCAGCATCGGGGTGGCGATGGCGGCACCGCGTGCGACGTTCGACGACGTCCTCCGCGCCGCCGACAGTGCCATGTACGCGGCAAAGGACGCCGGCCGGGGACGCGTCCACACCGTCAACTGCTCCTGACGGCAGCCGGGACCACCCCGACGACGCCCGGTGCTCGCCCTCCGGCGCCTGCCCCGTCGATCGACGAGGCCGGAGCTCCGCGGGGTCGGGACCGGGCTCCGGCCCGCAGCGCGTCATGACCGCGGCGTGCGGCGGCACCCTTGCGGAGGAGGCCGGCGGCTCAGGGTCTCAAGCAGGAACGCGATCGGCCGATACCGGCTGAGAAGGCCGGAGCCCGGGCTGACCGTCAGCGCCGGGCCGGAGAGGACGGGAGGGCACCGTGGACGAGGCGACACCACTGGCGGGAACCTCCACGATCACCACGCGGCTGCTGCTGCGGGTGGTGGCGGCGCGGGGCGGCGAGGGTGCCGTCGACCGGGTGCTCGAGCGTGCAGGTCTGGCGGACCGGCGGACGTTCCTGCAGGGCCTCCGAGGGCGGGTGTCGTACCCGGAGAAGCTGCGGCTGTTCGACGCAGCCGCCGAGGAGCTCGGTGACCCGCGGATCGGGCTCGCCCTGGGCGAGGCCGCCATGTCGGACCCCGCAGTCATGGCGCTGCGGCGCGTGCTGACGACCTTCGGGACCACCGCGGGGCTGCTCCGACAGGTCTCGCGGATCTCCACCCGCCTCGACACCTCCGCGGTGTTCCGCTGCGAGTCCGCCACGGACGCCGCGGCACGGCTGACCTGGCGGGTGCTGCCGCCGCACCACCCCGGACGCGTGGACTGCGACTACAACATCGGGGTGCTCCGCAAGGCCCCGGTGCTCTTCGGCCTCCCGCCGGCGGTCGTCGAGCACTGGGCCTGCCAGGTCGACGGTGCCCCGCGGTGCGAGTACACGGTCACCTGGCAGGAGCCACCCCTGCCGTCCCGGTGGGGTGGCCGCGGCCGCAGGCGCCGCCCGGCGCCCCACGCGCCGGTCGCGGACGCGGCGGAACGGCTGCACGACCTGCAGGAGGCCACCACGGACCTGCTCAGCGGGGACTCCCTCGAGGAGACCCTCGACCGCGTCGCCGCACGTGCGGACCGCGCCGTGCACGCTCCCGGCTACGTGCTCGACGTCCGACTGCCCCACGGCAAGCGGCACGTGCGCTCCCGTGGCCTGGGCTCCTCGGTGCTGGCCGCGCTCGGGGAGCGACGGCTCGAGGTCGGATGCCGGGAGGTCGGCGGCACGGCCGTGCTGTCCGTGCCGGTCACCTCCGCGACGCGGGACTACGGAGTCCTCGCCGTCGTCGCCTGGCCCGGCCAGGAGCCCTTCCCGGGCGACGTCGAACTGCTCACCGCCTACGCCCGGCACGCGGCAGCCGCCATCGAGATGTCGGCATCGCTGACCGAAGCACGCGAGCAGGAGGAGACCGCACGACTGCTGCTCAGCGTCGCGCGGTCGCTCGCCGGCCGGCGGGAGGCACGTGAGGTCGCCCAGACCGTCGCCGACGCCGTCCCGGCGCTCTGCGGCGCCGACCGCTCCGCGGTCGCCCTGTGGGATCCCGGGATGCAGGCGGTCTGGATCGCCGGCCTGAGCGGCTGGCCGCCGGGGCCGGCCGAACACCTGGCCGGATACGTGACCACCACGGAGGAGAGCCCCGAGCTGTGCGAGCTGATCGCCGTCGGGGCGCCCATGCTGGTCGACCGGTCGAGCTCGGCCTGGGCCGACGAGGTGCTGGGCCACTTCGGCGTCACCGCTCTGGGCGGGGTGCCGATCAAGGTCGACGACCGGCTGGTGGGGATCGTCCTCGCTCACTGGGTCGACAGCACACCGCCGACCGCCCTGGGCGAGGGGACCACCGAACGCCTGTGGGGCCTGGCAGGCCTGGCCGGCGTGGCCCTGGACAACACGCACCTGCTCGACGAGATCCGGCACCGGGCCGCGCACGACCCGCTCACCGGCCTGCCGAACCGCGCCCTCCTGCACGCGCGCACGAAGAGGGAGCTGAGCCGTCCCGGTGACCCGGCCGGCCGCACCGCCCTGCTCTTCTGCGACGTCCGCCGGCTCAAGCGCGTCAACGAGAGCCTCGGGCACGGCGCCGGCGACGAGGTGCTCCAGGAGGTCGCCCACCGGCTGCGGTCAGCGGTCCGCGACCACGACACGGTCGCCCGGTTCAGCGGCGACGAGTTCGCCGTCCTGCTGCCCGGCACGTCCGAGCCCGGCGCCCGGGAGGTGGCCGACCGGGTCCACCGGTCCCTGGCGGCCGCGGTGCGGGTGGGACACGACGAGGTGTTCGTCGACCTGGTCATCGGCGTCGCCGTGGCGGAGTCGTCCGGGGGCGTGCGCGACGGCGCCGCCGACGACATGGCACAGGACCTGCTGCAGCGCGCCGAGGAGGACATGCACCGCTGCAGGACCGGTCCCGCGGCGCCGGAGGAGAACGGGCAACGGACCCGGGAGCGCCTGCGCCTGGAGACCGATCTGCACGGCGCGGTCACCCGCGGGGAGATCGGCGTCCACTTCCAGCCGCAGATCGACCTGGCCGACGGTCGCATCGTCGCCGTCGAGGCGCTGGCGAGGTGGCAGCACCCGGTCCTCGGGAACATCCGGCCCGACGTCTTCGTCCCCCTCGCCGAAGCCAGCGGCCAGATCCAGGACATCGGCGGTCACGTCCTGCTCGAAGCCTGCCGGACGCTCGCGGCCTGGCGGGCCGACGGACTCGACCTCGAGGTCGCCGTGAACGTCTCCACCGTCCAGCTCACCGATCCCGGTTTCGCCGGGTCCGTGATCGGCGTCCTGGCCGAGACCGGGCTGCCCGCGCGGTCGCTGACCCTGGAGGTCACCGAGAGCCAGGTGCTGACCGAGGTGGCCACCCGCCACGGCCACCTGGAGCACCTCCGCGCCCTCGGTGTCGGGATCTCCGTGGACGACTTCGGGACCGGGTACTCCTCGCTGGCCCAGCTCCAGCGGCTGCCGGTGAGCGAGCTGAAGATCGACCGGTCCTTCACCGCTCAGCTCATCGGGTCGGCACCCTCCTCGCCGCTCGTCGCCGGGATCATCGGCCTCGCCCACGGCCTCGGCCTGCGTGTCGTGGCCGAAGGCGTGGAGACGTGCGCCCAGTCCGGGGCGCTGCACGGCATGACCTGCGACCGGGTCCAGGGCTACCTCTACGGCCGTCCTGCCGAACCCGCTGCCGTACGCGAGCTCCTGCTCCAGCAGGCGGGCAGCGTCCCCGTGCTTCGGTGACCGGAAGACCCGCCCCGACACGGCAGCGGCCCCCGGGAGATCCCGGGGGCCGCTGCCGTACGCCTGGTGGGCAAGGGGGGAGTTGAACCCCCACGTCCTTTCGGACACACGGACCTGAACCGTGCGCGTCTGCCATTCCGCCACTTGCCCTGGCGAGGGAAGACAGTAGCAGCCGCGGACGGCTCCGCCGCCGAGGGGGTTCCGACCTCGGCACGCGGGAGACGACGTGCGGGGCGTCGCACCTTCCTGGGCGGTCAGCCGCCTCCGGCCCGGCTACGATCACGGATGGCAGAGTGGGACGTCCGGCGAGCGCAGAGGAGCGACTGTGGGTGTGCTGCAGCGCTTCGAGCGCCGGCTCGAGGGGATGGTCGGCCTCGCCTTCGCCCGCCTCTTCAAGGGCAAGGTGCACCCCGCCGAGATCGCCAAGGCGCTCCAGCGCGAGGCCGACGAGCAGCGCTCGATCGTCGGTGAGGGTCGCGTGCTCGCGCCCAACGTCTACGTCGTCCGCCTCGGCGAGACCGACTTCGAGCACCTGGGCCAGTGGTCCGACCAGCTGGCCGGCGAGCTCGCCGACATGGTCACCGAGCACATCGAGGACGAGGGCTACCAGGTCTTCGACAAGGTCACCGTCGAGCTCGAGAGGGACGACGCGCTGACCACCGGCGTCTTCGAGGTCAGCTCCCAGGTCGCCGACCCGGCGCGCCCCCACGCCCGCGCCGACGCGCCCCCGATGGCCTCCGCGCCGGTGCCGGGCCACCCGCCGCTGCCCCCGCTCCCGGCGCTGCGCGGGCGGATGGCCACCGACACCGGCAAGCAGAACCCCTCCGTGCTCGGCCGCGCCGGCTCGCGCACGTCGACGACGCACGTGCTCCTCGTCGACGGCCCGGGCACGCGCCACGAGCTGACCACCGGGCGCAACGTGATCGGCCGCGGCACCGAGGCCGACATCCGCATCCCCGACACCGGCGTCAGCCGCAAGCACGTCGACGTCGTGCTCGACGGGGACGTCGCGACGGTCGAGGACCT
The DNA here is from genome assembly GCF_054050875.1 of Blastococcus sp. SYSU DS0541. Taxonomy (NCBI): domain Bacteria; kingdom Bacillati; phylum Actinomycetota; class Actinomycetes; order Geodermatophilales; family Geodermatophilaceae; genus Blastococcus; species Blastococcus sp. SYSU DS0541. The sequence continues at coordinate 117,445 of NZ_JBJHAD010000007.1, forward strand.
GGGCTCCACGAACGGCACCCTCGTGAACGGCCGGCGCGTCAACCGCCAGGCGCTCAGCGACGGCGACGTCATCCGCATCGGCCACTCGGTGCTCGTCTACCGGCAGGACGGGGCGTGACCGGGTCCGTGCGGTCACAGCACTCCGGCATCCGGGAGCACGCCCTCCGCCGCGGTGCCGGGCAGGTGCCTGCGGGGGTGCGGCCGTGACCGAGCTCGTCGTCCAGATCTTCCGCTTCGGGTTCCTCCTGCTGCTGTGGTTGTTCATCTTCGCCGCCTTCCGCGTGGTCCGCGCCGACCTCTTCGGCGGCCGTCCCGGCCGGGTGGCCACCGTGCCGCCGCGGGCCTCCGCGCCCAAGAAGCGCGGGCACCGCGGCCCCAAGTCCCTGGTCGTGACCGCCGGCCCGCTGACCGGCACCAAGATCACCCTGGGTGACCAGCCGATCCTCATCGGCCGGGCCGACGACTCGACCCTGGTGCTCACCGACGACTTCGCGAGCTCCCGGCACGCCCGCCTGACCAACCGGGGCGGCCAGTGGTACGTCGAGGACCTCGGTTCCACCAACGGCACCTACCTGGACCAGCAGCGCGTGCAGGGCCCGCTGCAGGTCACCCCCGGCCAGCCGATCCGCATCGGCCAGACCGCACTGGAGCTGCGTTCGTGACGCTGGTTCTCCGCTACGCCGCGCGTTCCGACCGCGGCCTCATCCGCGGCAACAACCAGGACTCGGTCTACGCCGGGCCCCGGTTGCTGGCCGTGGCCGACGGCATGGGCGGCCACGCCGCCGGTGACATCGCGAGCAAGGTGGTCATCGCCGCCCTCGAGCACCTCGACGACGACACCCCGACCGGCGACATGCTGCAGTCCATGCGCGCCGCGGTCCACGAGGGCAGCGAGCACCTCCGCGAGGTCATCCGGGAGTCACCGCAGCTCGAGGGCATGGGCACCACGCTCACCGCGATCCTCTTCGCCGGCGGCCGGCTCGCGCTCTGCCACGTCGGCGACTCCCGCGCCTACCTGCTCCGCGACGGCGAGTTCAGCCAGATCACGCACGACGACACCTTCGTGCAGACGCTGATCGACGACGGCCGCATCACGCCGGAGGAGGCCAACCACCACCCGCAGCGCTCCCTGCTGCTGCGCGCCCTCAACGGGCAGGAGGTGGAGCCGGACCTCTCCATGCGCGAAGCCCGCGCCGGCGACCGCTACCTGCTCTGCTCCGACGGCCTCTCCGGCGTCGTCAGCGAGGAGACCCTCGCCGACGCGCTGCAAAACCCGGACCCCGAGGCCACGGCCGACCGCCTGGTCGAGCTGGCGCTGCGCAGCGGCGGACCGGACAACATCACCGTGATCGTCGCCGACGTCCTGGAGGACACCGGCGGCAACGGCCGGTTCGACCCGGTCGTGGACGGCGCCGCGGGCGACAACGTCGGCCAGCGCGAGGTCGACCCGCGCTCCGCCGCCGGCCGGGCGGCCCTCGCCGACCAGGCCTCCGCTCCCCCGCCGACACCCACACTGCCGACGGGCGGCGGCCCCTCCGCCCGCCGCCGCCCGATGCGCATCCTCCTGGTGGCGGGGGCCCTTCTCACCGTGCTGGTGGCAGGGGCGATCGGCATGTACGTCTGGGCGCTCAACAACTGGTTCGTGGGCGTGAACGGTTCCGGCGACGACCAGCAGGTCGCCGTCTTCCGCGGGCTCGACGTCTCCCTCCTGGGGGTGGACCTCCACCGGCTGGACCGGGGCACCGACCTCGCGCTGGCCGACCTGACCTCGGCCGCCCGCAACCGGGTGCTCGGCAGCATCACCGCGGACGACTCCGAGGACGCCGAGCGGATCGTCGACGCGCTCGCCGACCAGCGGCTGCCGCTGTGCCGGTCGACCGACACCGCCGCGGCGCCCCCGGACTCGCCGACGCCCCCGGTCGCCGCACCGACCACCGCCCAGGAGCCCGCCCCCGGCGACGCCGCCCTGCCCGAGGTGCCCGCGCCCGGGGAGACGACGGACACCGCCTCGTCGGCACGGACGGCCTCGTCGCCCGTGCCGGGGGTGGACTGCCGGGAGGCCGACTAGTGAGCGCCGCAGGCACGGGTTCCCCACCGGAGGTGTGTTGATGCCCGGGCCCGTCACCGACCCCGGCGGCACCGCGGCCACGACGCCCACCCGGCGGGGCACCGAGGCGCTGCTGCTCGCCTTCGCCGTGCTCATCACCGTCGTCGCCCAGGTGATCGTCGACCTCACGGTCACCGGCGAGCTGCGCCCGCAGATGGCCGGCTTCAGCGTGTGGATCACCGCGCTCTGGGTCGTGGCCCACCTCGTCGTCCGCAGGTGGGCCTCCTACGCCGACCCGCTGCTGCTGCCGTCGGTCGCCCTGCTCGTCGGGCTGGGGCTGGCGGTGATCCACCGCCTGGACCTGGCGGCCGAGCAGGTCGGCAGCACGGTCACGCGCGAGGACGCCCCCGTGCAGCTGGTGTGGGCCACCCTCGGCGTCACCCTCTTCGTGGCGGTGCTCGTCGTCGTCCGCGACCACCGGACGCTGTCCCGGTTCGCCTACACGCTGGCGCTGCTCGGGCTGGTGCTGCTCGCGCTGCCCGCCGTCCTCCCCGCCTCGATCTCGGAGGTCAACGGCGCGAAGATCTGGATCCGGGTGGCCGGCTTCTCGATCCAGCCGGGCGAGTTCGCCAAGATCTGCCTCGTCGTCTTCTTCGCCGCCTACCTGGTGGACAAGCGCGACGTGCTCGCCCTGGCGAGCAAGAAGGTTGCCGGGCTGGAGCTGCCGCGCGGCCGCGACCTCGGGCCCGTGCTGCTCGCCTGGATGGTGTCGATCCTCGTCCTGGTCTTCGAGCGCGACCTGGGCAGCTCCCTGCTGCTGTTCGGCATCTTCGTGGTGATGCTGTACGTCGCCACCGAACGGGCCAGCTGGCTGTTCATCGGCCTGGGCCTGTTCGCCGGTGGAGCGTTCATCGCGTACCAGATCTTCGGCCACGTGCGGGCGCGCGTGGACACCTGGTTGGACCCGTCGGCGTACTACGACGGCGCCGGTTACCAGCTGATGCAGTCGCTCTTCGGCCTCGGGACCGGCGGGCTGTTCGGCGCGGGCCTCGGCGGCGGGCGCCCCGACCAGGTGCCGGTGGCCAAGAGCGACTTCATCGCCGCCGCCGTCGGCGAGGAGCTCGGCCTCTTCGGGCTCGTCGCCGTGATCGTCGTCTACCTGATCCTCGTCGAGCGCGGGCTGCGCACCTCGCTCGTCGTGCGCGACGCCTTCGGCAAGCTGCTGGCCACCGGCCTGGCGTTCGCCGTCGCCTGGCAGGTGTTCGTGGTGCTCGGCGGGGTCACCGGGCTGCTCCCGCTGACCGGCCTGACCACCCCGTTCCTGGCCTACGGCGGCTCGTCGCTGGTGGCCAACTTCGTGCTCGTGGCGCTGCTGGTCCGCATCAGCGACGCCGCGCGGCGCCCGGCGACGCCGCACGCGGCCCCGGTGCGCCTCGGCGACGCCCCGACCGAGGTGGTGACGCCGTGAACGCACCGCTGCGGCGGGTGGCGATCAGCGTGCTGGTGCTGTTCACGCTGCTGATCGTCAACGTCAACGTCATCCAGGTCGTCCGCTCGGACTCCCTCCGCTCGGACAGCCGCAACACCCGCGTGATCGCCGAGTCCTACGACCGCGAACGCGGCTCGATCATCGTGGCGGGCACCGAGGTGGCCCTCTCGGTCCCGACCGACGGCCGCCTCGAGTACCTGCGCACCTACCCGCAGGGGCCGTTGTACGCGCCGGTCACCGGGTACCACTCGCTGGTGTACGGCAACCGGTACCTCGAGGACGTCATGAACGACGTGCTCTCCGGGGACGACGACCGGCTGTTCGTCCGCCGCATCGCCGACCTGTTCACCGGGCGCGACCCCGCCGGTGGGGACGTCGTGCTGACCCTCGACCCGGACGTCCAGGCCGCCGCCATGGCCGGCCTGGACGGCGTGACCGGGGGCGTCGTCGCGCTCGACCCGCGGACCGGCGCGATCCTCGGGATGGCGAGCACGCCGACCTACGACCCCGGCCTGGTCTCCGGCCACGACCCCTCGGCGATCCGCGAGAACATGGAGCAGCTCACCGGGCAGGACCCCGACCCCCGCGCGAACCGCGCCATCGAGGACAACTTCCCGCCCGGCTCGCTGTTCAAGGTGATCGTCGCGGCCGCCGCGCTGGAGGAGGGGCTGACCCCCGACTCCGTCGTACCGGCTCCCCGCGAGCTGCCGCTGCCGAACAGCACCCGGGTGATCCCCAACTTCGGCGGCTCCGCGTGCGACCCCAGCGGCGAGCAGTCGCTCACCGACGCGCTGACCGTCTCCTGCAACACCGCCTTCGCCCAGCTCGGCCTCGACCTCGGCGAGGGCCAGGTGCGCGAGATGGCCGAGGCGTTCGGGCTGGACGGCGAGGGGTTGGAGATCCCCCTGCAGGTGGCGCCGAGCACCGTGGGCGACATCGTCGACGACGCCGCCCTGGCCCAGACCTCGATCGGCCAGCGCGACGTCCGCATGACCGTGCTGCAGGCGGCCATGGTCGCCGCCGCGGTGGCCAACGACGGCGTGCAGATGAAGCCCTACCTGGTCGAGGAGCTGCGCGCCCCCGACCTGACGGTCATCGACTCCGCCGACCCGGAGGTGCTCAACGAGCCGATCTCCGAGGAGGTCGCCGACCAGCTCACCGAGATGATGGTCAGCGTCGTCGCCCGGGGCTCCGGCCGGGCCGCCCGCCTCAACGGCGTCGAGGTGGCCGGCAAGACCGGGACGGCGCAGGTGCGCGAGGGCGTGCCCGACCACAACTGGTTCATGGGCTTCGCGCCGGCCGACGACCCGCAGATCGCCGTCGCCGTGTTCGTGGCCAACGGCGGCGGTACCGGCGGCGACGTCTCCGCCCCGATCGCCCGCGAGGTCATGGCGGCGTACTTCGACGGGCAGGGCGGCTGATGGCGCTGGGGATCGGCAGCATGCTGGCCGGGCGGTACGAGATCACCGCCCCCATCGCCACCGGCGGCATGGGCGAGGTGTGGAAGGCGCGCGACCGGGTGCTGGACCGGATCGTCGCGGCGAAGGTGCTCAAGACCGAGTACACGAACGACCCGAGCTTCCTCGCCCGCTTCCGCAACGAGGCGCGGCACACCGCGGCGCTGTCCCACCCCAACATCGCCTCGGTCTACGACTACGGCGAGACCACCGACGACAGCGGCGTGCAGACCCTGGCGTTCCTGGTGATGGAGTACGTCGAGGGCCAGCCGCTGGTCACCATCCTCCACGAGGAGGGCCGGCTGCCGGTCGACTGGACGCTGCACGTCCTCGGCCAGGCCGCCGACGGGCTCTCCGCCGCCCACCGGGCCGGCGTGGTGCACCGCGACATCAAGCCGGGCAATCTCATCGTCCGCCCCGACGGGGTCGTGAAGCTGACCGACTTCGGCATCGCCCAGGCCCGGGACGCCGCCCCCCTGACCCGCACCGGCATGGTGGTGGGCACGGCCCAGTACCTCTCCCCGGAGCAGGCCCAGGGCATGGAGGTCAACGCCGCCTCCGACGTGTACTCCCTCGGCGTCGTCGGCTTCGAGTGCCTCTCCGGCGCCCGGCCCTTCGACGGCGCCTCGCAGGTCGCCATCGCGCTGGCGCACATCAACCGGCCGCCACCCCCGCTGCCCGGCGACATCCCCCCGGCCGTCCGGCTGCTCGTCGAGCGGGCCCTGGCCAAGGACCCGGCGGACCGGTTCGCCGACGGCGGTGCGTTCGCCGACGCCGTCCGCCGCGTCGCGAACGGGGACGGCCTGGCCGCCGGGCCCGTGGTGGCACCGGCGACCGCCCCGACCCAGATCGTCGAGGTCGGCGACGGGCACACCCAGGTCTTCGCCACCCCCGCCGCCGGGATGGCCGCGGTGCCGCCCGCCACCGGTGGCCGTCCGATGCCGCCGCTCCAGGCGCCGCCGGACGACGACTGGACCGACGGCGACGAGCCCCCTGCCCGGCGCACCCGGCGCTGGCTCTGGCCGGCCGCCGCGCTGGTGCTGCTGCTGATCGTCGCCGGTACCACCTTCCTGGCCCTGAACGGCTTCGGTGAGGACCCCCGGGACGACGCGGCGTCCACCACGAGCGCGGCGCCCACGAGCGCCGAGCCCGGCGGGATCCTCCTCGACCCGGCGCAGTACGTCGGCCGGGACGCCGACGAGGTGGAGGAGCAGCTGCGGGAGGCGGGGTTCACCTCGATCTCCCGGGAGGACGCGAGCGAGGGTCTGCTGATCGCCGTGGGCCAGGCGCTCGACGAGGGCGACGTCGCGGGCATCGATCCCTCCGGTGTCGAGGCTGCTCCGGACACCCCGATCACGCTGTTCGTCGCCCCGGACGACTTCGACCCGGCGCCCCCGGAGGACGACGAGGCCGGTGACGGGGAGGAGCCGGCGGCCCCCACCACCACGGCACCGCCGACGACCACGGCTCCCCCGGCGGCCGAGCCCACCGAGACGCAGACGACGCCCTCGCCCACCCCCTCGGCCTCGGCCTCCGCCGGGGGCAGCCCCGCCCCGTCGTCGACGACGACGACGACGACGGCGGAGTCGTCGACGGTCGTGCCGCCCCCGGAGCCCGAGGCCAGCGGCAGCGGCAGCGCCACGCCGGGTCAGGATGACGGCCTGTGAGCAGCTCGACACTCGGGTCCCGGGTCGGGGCCGGTTGTGCGGTTAGGCTCGCCGACGGCCAGCAGCGCGCGGCGGCTCCCGCCGCGGGCAGGCTCCGCACCACCGGGCCGCGGAGGCTGCAGGGAACCGCCCGAGAGGACCGTAGATGACCACGCCGCAGGTGCTCGGGGAGCGCTACGAGATCGGCGGAGTCCTTGGCCGCGGCGGCATGGCCGAGGTCCACCACGGACGTGATCTGCGCCTGGGCCGCGAGGTCGCGGTCAAGGTGCTGCGCCACGACCTGGCTCGCGACCCCTCCTTCCAGGTGCGCTTCCGCCGCGAGGCGCAGGCGTCGGCGTCGCTGAACCACCCGGCGATCGTCGCCGTCTACGACACCGGCGAGGACCGCACGCCCAGCGGGGCCACCCCGTACATCGTCATGGAGTACGTCGAGGGCGAGACGTTGCGCGACGTGCTGCGGCGCGAGGGCCGGCTGCCGATCGAGCGGGCGATGAGCCTGGCCGCCGACATCTGCGGCGCGCTCGACTTCAGCCACCGCAACGGCATCGTGCACCGGGACGTGAAGCCCGGGAACGTGATGATCACGCCGCAGGGCACGGTCAAGGTCATGGACTTCGGGATCGCCCGCGCGGTCTCGGACTCCGCGGCCACGATGACCTCCACCGCGGCGGTGATAGGGACCGCCCAGTACCTCTCCCCCGAGCAGGCCCGCGGCGAGGGCGTCGACGCGCGCTCCGACGTCTACTCGCTGGGCTGCCTCCTCTACGAGCTGGTCACCGGGGCCCCGCCGTTCACCGGTGACTCGCCGGTGTCGGTGGCCTACCAGCACGTGCGCGAGGACCCGCGGCTGCCGTCGTCGATCAACCCCGACGTCCCGCCGGAGCTTGACGCGATCCTGCTCAAGGCGATGAGCAAGAACCCGGCCAACCGCTACCAGTCGGCCGCGGACATGCGCAACGACCTGCTCCGGGCGCTCGCCGGGCAGCGGGTCGAGGCGACGCCGGTGATGGGTGACGCCGAGAAGACCGCCATCATCGGCGCGCCCGTCGGCGGCTACGCCAGCGGTTACGGCGACGAGGACTGGGACGACGACGGCGACCGGCGCCGCAAGCGCCGGATCATCGCGATCGTGGCGCTCCTCGGTGTCCTGCTGCTCGGCGGCGCCATCGCCGCCGCCCTCCTGATCAACCAGGACGACGACGTGGCGCCGGTCGCCCAGCAGGTGGAGGTCCCGGTGCTGCTCGACCAGCCGGTGGAGCAGGCCCGTCAGGCGATCACCGAGGCCGGGCTGGTGGTCGGCACCGAGACCGAGGAGCAGACCACCGACCCCGCCCAGGTCGGGACGGTGCTCGAGACGTCACCCGCGGGCGGGGCCGTCGTGGAGGAGGGCACCGAGGTCGACCTCGTCGTCGGCGTCGCGCCGGACGCCGTCACGGTGCCCAACCTGATCGGGGCCACCGAGGAGCAGGCGCGGAACGCGCTCGAGGCGGCCGGCTTCACCGGCAACATCGACACGCGGCAGGAGGACTCCCTCGAGGAGGAGGACACCGTCGCCTCCGTCGAGCCCGCGGTGGGCCAGTCGGTGCCGGCGGACGGGACCGTCACGCTGGGCCTGTCGACCGGCACGATCGATCTCCCGGACGTCACCGGTCAGCCGCAGGCGCAGGCCGTCGCGACGCTCACCGGGGCCGGCTTCACCGAGGCGCAGATCGACGTCGAGGAGGTCGACTCGGACCAGCCCGCGGGCACCGTCGTCGGCACGAGTCCGGGACCGCAGAGCCCCGCCTCCACCGGCACGCGGATCGTCCTGCAGGTCTCCGGTGGGGTCACCGAGATCAGCGTGCCCAACCTCCGAGGGCAGTCCCCCGAGGCTGCGGAGGCGAACCTGCGGGCCGCCGGGTTCACCAGGTTCCAGTTCACCACCGTCGACGAGGCCGACCCGGGCGTGGGGCCCAACCAGGTGGTCGCCACCGAGCCGGCCGCCGGCACCGCTCAGGCACCGGACACGCCCATCACCGTCCTGCTGAACCCGCAGGTCGACGAGCAGGACGCCGACTGACCGGCCTTCTCCCGACGAAGGGCTCCTCCCGCACCGCGGGAGGAGCCCTTCGTCGTCACGGGGTGCCGCTCAGGCGGTGGCGGAGGTGAGCCGCTTCGCCGCGGAGGTGGCGGCGGCGACGACGTCCTCGTCGGGCGCCAGACCGCACGCGGCGAGCCAGGTCGCCAGCATCCGGTGGCCGCCCTCGGTGAGCACCGACTCGGGGTGGAACTGGACGCCCTCGATGGGCAGCTCACGGTGCCGCAGGGCCATCACGAGCCCCGACGGGGTGTGCCCGGTGACCTCCAGCTCGTCGGGCACCGTGGCGGCGTCGACGGCCAGCGAGTGGTACCGGGTAGCGGTGAACGGTGACGGGAGTCCGGCGAGGACCCCGCGGCCCTCGTGCAGCACCTGGCTGGTCTTGCCGTGCAGCAGCTCGGGGGCGCGCACCACCTCCGCGCCGAACGCCTCCGCGATGGCCTGGTGACCCAGGCACACACCGAGGACGGGGGTGCCCTGCTCGGCGGCGGCCCGGACCATGGGCACGGTCACGCCGGCGTCCGCGGGGGCACCGGGGCCGGGTGAGAGCAGCACGCCCGCGACCTCCAGGTCCGCGAGCTCCTCGACCGTGACGGCGTCGTTGCGCCGGACCTCGCACCGCACGCCGAGCTGCCCCAGGTACTGCACGAGGTTGTAGACGAAGCTGTCGAAGTTGTCGACGACGAGGACCGGACGGTCGGCGGCGGTCATCGCGGTCGGGCTCCTCGCTGGGTCGGGGGGGGTGGCACGGGGGGCCGGCCGGCGCTCAGCCGACGGTGGCGTGCTGGAGGGTGAGGCCGCCATCGTAGGCGGGCACCGTGAGCTGGGGCCGCTCGCGTACCTCGAACGTGAGGCCCCAGGACCGCACCGCCTGCTCGAAGACTGCGACCTGCGGCGAGGCGTCGAGCGCGGCCTCGACCTGCGGGGCGTCGACGACGGCGGTGATCACGAACGGTGGGGAGTAGGTGCGCCCCCGCAGCAGCAGGGTGTTCCCGACGCAGCGGACGGCGCTCGTGGAGATGAGCCGCTGGTCCATGATCGCCACCGCGTCGGCGCCGGCGGCCCACACGGCGTTCACCACGCCCTGGACGTCGCTCTGGTGGATGACCAGGTCGTCGGGGCGGGCGCCGGTGGGCAGGCTGCCGTCGGAAGGCTGGGGGGCGTCGTCGAGGGTGATGACCACCCCGGAGCCCACGACCGGCGTGAGGCCCGCCTCCGGGGCGTCGGCCTCGGCGACCGCCTGGACCTCCGCGACGGCGCCGTCGCGGGTCGCCACCTGCGCGGTGAGCCGCTGCAGCTGGTCCTGGAGCTGCGCCAGCTGGCGCTCCTGCCGGGCCACGGCGGCGTCGCGCTCCTCGACCAGCTGGGAGAGCTGGGTGACCTCGCCGGCGCGCAGGTCGCTGCCCTCGGCGGTCCGGCCGGAGGTGGCGAACAGCAGGCCGGCGGCCAGGGCGACGACGGGGACCAGCGCCCCCCAGGCGGACGGGGAGCGACCGGGTAGGGACCAGCGGACCACCGCGCACCCCCTCGGACCTGACGGCGTCGGCGCGTTCGGGTGAGGCACCGGTGGCGACGTCCCCCGGAAGTTTAGTCTGGGAGCAGTTCCGGCCGGGGACGACCAGACCGGCCGCCGGGAGGGAGTCCGCACGTGCCCAAGTCGAAGGTGCGCAAGAAGTCGGTGTACACGCCCCCGGAGGACGCGCTGCGTTCCCGGGGCACCGCGTCCAAGGCCCTGCAGCCCAGCCCCCGCTGGTACGCGCCGGTCATGGTGACGCTGATGCTGCTCGGGCTGCTCTGGATCGTCGTCTACTACGTGGCCGGCGACCGGATCCCGCTGATGGTCTCGCTGGGGGCCTGGAACTTCGCCATCGGCTTCGGCGCCATGGTCGCCGGGCTGATCATGTCGATGCGCTGGCGCTGACCGAGCGTCCACGACCGCCGATCGAGGCCTCCGTCCCGCCGGGACGGGGGCCTTCGTCGTTCCCGGCCCCGTCGCCGGGCTCCCGGCAGCACTCCGCATGCGGCCCCCGGACGCCGGGGAGCCCGGGCTGTTCACCGCTGTGCACAGCGATCGTCTCCGTCCACAGGTCGACATGACGCCCCACCCCCAGGGTTGTCCACCGAGTGTGGAGGGACCGAACGGGTCCGGACCGCTCTGACCTGCGCTTTTCCCGCGGGTGGGGCTCGTGTGACGAGGCGTCCAACGGCGTAACTACAGCCGTGTGAGTCTGTCCCCAGCTGTGTACCCAGCTGTGGACGAGTCGACTTGTCCGCGTGGCGGAGACGGCTGGCTCCGCTCGGTCTTACCCGTCCTGACCTGCGGATACACCGCTCCGCGCGGCCACCGTGGACGGACCCGTCCGGGTCACTGAGCGCACCCGATCACGCACGCAGCGGCAGCGCCGAGCGGTGGACGACGATGCCCGGGACGACACCAGCCCCCGGCCGTGGGCCGGGGGCTGGTGGGGACGGAGCACCGGGGGCGGTCAGGCGTCGAGGAGCTCCAGGATCGTCGCGTTGGCCGTGCCGCCGCCCTCGCACATCGTCTGGAGCCCGTACCGGGTCCCGGTGGCCTGCATGTGGTGGACGAGCGTGGTCATGATCCGGGCGCCGGATCCACCGAGCGGGTGGCCCAGAGCGATCGCGCCGCCGAGCGGGTTGAGACGGCCGGCGTCGCCACCGGTGTCGGCCATCCACGCCATGGGCACCGGTGCGAAGGCCTCGTTGACCTCGAAGACGCCGATGTCGTCGATCGACAGCCCGGAGCGCTCCAGCACCTTCTGGGTGGCCGGGATCGGCGCGGTGAGCATGATGACCGGGTCGTCACCGGCCATGACCGTGGTGTGGATCCGCACGATGGGCCGCAGGCCCAGCTCGCGCGCCTTGTCGCTCGTCGTCACCAGCAGGGCGGCCGAGCCGTCGGAGATCTGGCTGGCGTTGCCGGCGCTGATCACGCCGTCCTCCTTGAAGGGTGTCTTCAGGGAGGCCAGCTTCTCGAGGGTGCCGCCGGGGCGGATGCCCTCGTCGGCGCTGACCACCGTGCCTTCCTCGAGGGTGACCGGGGCGATCTCCTCGTCGAAGGCGCCGTCGGCCTGCGCCTTGGCCGCCTTCTCGTGCGAGGCCAGCGCGAACTCGTCGAGCTCGGTGCGGGAGAAGCCCCAGCGCTCGGCGATCATCTCCGCGCCGATGCCCTGGTTGGGGTAGACGCCGTCGTAGCGCTCGAGGAAGCGCGGGCCCAGCGGCTTGCCCGCGATGCCGTCGGCCCGTGCCGAGCCCATGGGCACCCGGCTCATCGACTCCACGCCACCGGCGACGACGACGTCGGCCTGGCCGCTGATGACGGTGGCGGCGGCGAAGGCGACGGCCTGCTGGGACGACCCGCACTGGCGGTCGATCGTGGTGCCGGGCACCGACTCCGGCCAGCCGGCGGCCAGCGGCGCGTTGCGCCCGATGTTGAAGGTCTGCTCCCCGACCTGGCTCACGCAGCCCCAGAAGACGTCCTCCACGACGGCGGGGTCGATGCCGGAGCGCTCGGCGAGGGCGTTGAGGACGTGCGCGGAGAGGTCGACCGCGTGCACCCCCGAGAGCCCTCCTCCCCGCTTGCCCACCGGCGTACGGACGGCGGCACAGATGACGGCATCGCGCATGGATCGACTCCTCGAGGACGACGGTCGGGTGCGCCGGCCGGCCACCCTGCCCGCGATCGTATGTTCCGCGCCACACCTGGCAGGCTGTGGGCGTGCAGTGGTCCCCTCCGGCGGCCGTGCCGGCCGGTCTCACTGCCGGTGCCGCCGCCCTCGGCGCGGTCAGCTTCCTGCTGGACCCGGCGGGCCGGATCCTCGTCGGCGGGGCGGCCCTCCTGCTTCTCCTGCTGGCCGCGCGCGAGGCGCTGCTGCGGCCCCGGCTCGCCGCCGGCCCCGACGGGGTCGCCGTGCGGACGCTGACCGGGACCCGGGTGCTGCCCTGGGGGCTGCTGCGGGTCCACGTGCGGAGCGCACGGCGGTGGGGGACGACGGTGCGGACGCTCGAGCTCGAGGGGCCGGCCGGCGGGGACGACGACGGGCTGCTGCTGGTGCTGGGGCGCTGGGACCTCGGCGCCGACCCCGCTGCCGTGGCGGGCGCGCTGGCGGAGCTGCGCCCGCGGGGCGGATCGGTCCGCTGAAGCCAGGACGCCGCGGCGTCAGACCGCGCCGACGTGGGAGACGCCGAGGGCGAGCGCGAGCAGCAGCACGGCCAGCGCCCCGATCGCGACCGCCTGCACGGCCGGGCGGCGGCGGGTGCCCAGGAGCAGTCCCGCGACCGCTGCGCCGGTGACGAGCCCACCCAGGTGCCCCAGCAGGGAGATGCCGGGGAGGAAGCTGATGAAGATGTTGATCCCCAGCAGCACGAGGATGCCCCGGACGTCCTGGCGGCGGACGACCATGAGCACGCCGAGAGCGCCCAGGAGGCCGTAGATGGCCGTGGAGGCGCCCGCCACGGGCCGGGCGAAGTCGCCGAACAGCTGGATCGCCGTGGAGCCGCCGAGCGCGGAGACGACGTAGAGCGCCAGGTACCGGAGCCGGCCCAGCTGCGCCTCCAGCTCGGAGCCGAAGATCAGCAGCGCGAGCATGTTGAGGACGAGGTGCAGCAGGCCGATGTGCAGGAAGGCCGCGGTGAGCAGCCGCCACGGCTCTCCCAGCTCCACCAGGAGCGGGTACTGCGCCAGGTCGACGAAGACAGGCGAGCGGTAGTTCTCCAGCGGGGCGTTGCCCACCAGGCCGGCCGACACCGCGGTCACCAGGAACATGACGACGTTGACGGCGATCAGGGTGACCGTGACGCCGCCCCAGCGCGAGGCCGCGGCCTTGAGACCGGAGCTGCGCTTGGGCGCCCGCACCGAGGCCGCGCCCTCCCGGACGCACGCCGGGCACTGGAAGCCGACCGACGCGGGGATCATGCACTCGGGGCAGATCGGCCGGCCGCACCGCGCGCAGGAGATGCCCGTGGGCCGCTCGGGGTGGCGGTAGCAGCCCGGAGGCGGGGGCGGCGGCTGGTCGGCCGCGCCCCCGCCGTGCGGTTCCGTGCTCAGCTGCGCTGCACCTCGACGGACTCGATCACCACGTCCTCGACGGGGCGGTCGTTGCGGCCGGTGGAGACGGCGGCGATGCGGTCGACGACGTCGCGGCTGGGCTGGTCGGCCACCTCACCGAAGATGGTGTGCTTGCCGGTCAGCCAGCTGGTGGGGGCGACGGTGATGAAGAACTGCGACCCGTTGGTGCCCGGTCCGGCGTTGGCCATGGCCAGCAGGTAGGGCTTGGTGAAGGCCAGGTCGGGGTGGATCTCGTCGCCGAACTGGTAGCCGGGGCCGCCGATGCCCTGACCCAGCGGGTCGCCGCCCTGGATCATGAAGCCGGAGATGATCCGGTGGAAGACCGTGCCGTCGTAGAGCTTGTCCGTCGTCTTCTCGCGGGTCGCGGGGTGCGTCCACTCGCGGGCGCCTTCGGCCAGGTCGGCGAAGTTGGCGACCGTCTTGGGGGCGTGGTCGGGGAACAGGTCCACGGTGATGTCGCCGTGGTTGGTGTGCAGGACCGCGCGGCGGGCGGGAGTCGATTCAGTCACGGCTCCACTCTCCCACCGTCCCGCCGGCGGCGTGGCGGTGGGCCGGAGGCCGTGGTTTCACGTGGCACGGGACGCCGGGCGGGGCGTCGAGGGTGGAGACGAGGGGAATCGAACCCCTAACCCCCGCCTTGCAAAGGCGGTGCTCTGCCAATTGAGCTACGTCCCCGGGTGGCCCTGCGCGGGCCGGTGGTTCAGCGGGTGGGCGTGCTGACGGCGCCCGGGCCGCTGGTGGCCTCACGCCACAGGTCGGCCTCGGTCCGGCCGGCGGACCGCTTCCGGACGGCGACGACCGCACCGGCCGCGGCGGCGACGAGCGCCAGCTGCTTGAGCACGCGGAGAACCTCCTCGGGCGCTTCGCTCGCCGCGGGGGCGACGTGCGGGGGAACGCGGAACCGCGAGGCTCCGGTACACGGGTGGGCCTGGGAGGACTTGAACCTCCGGCCTCATCCTTATCAGGGATGCGCTCTAACCGCCTGAGCTACAGGCCCGTGAACCTCGAACAGCATACGTGACACCTACAGCCGTCCCTCACGGGGGTGCGGGCCACGGCGACACCCGGAGGGTCCCGGGATGGCACGACGGCCACGCTCCGCCCCGAGGGGGACGGCACGTGGCCGCGGTGTCGGGCCGAGTGGGGCCCGGAGGGTCCCGGGATGGCACGACGGCCACGCTCCGCCCCGAGGGGGACGGCACGTGGCCGCGGTGTCGTCCGGAGGACGACGGATCACTCAGTCCCGTTCGGAGAGCGTGACCTCGAGCCCGCCGACGAGATCGGAGCAGAGGTTGTAGATGAACGTGCCGACGGTGCACAACGCCGTCAGGAGGACGACGTTGATGGCGCCGATGACCGCCGCGCCCCAGAAGACCACGCCCATGGTCACGACGTCGCCGCTGGACTCCGCACCGGACGCGCTGCCGATCTGGCCGAACAGGTCGTTGACCGCGTCGAAGACGCCCAGGCCGCCGAGCACCAGGTAGAGCAGCCCGACCGCGACCATCCAGATGAAGAACAGGGCGATCGACAGCATCAGCGAGATCTTCAGCGCCGACCAGGTGTCGATGTGGCGCACCTGCAGGCGGGCGCGGCGAGGGCCGCGACCGGCCTTGCCGCGCCCGGTCCGGACGCTGCCCACGCCCACGCCCACCGGTGCGCTGCCGCCGTCGGCGCTGCTCGTGGACGACTCGCCGTCGGCGACCGGCACCCGCTGCTGCGTCGCGCTCTGCGGGGTCGCGCCGGCCGGCGCCGCCCCCTGGGGGGCGGCGCCCTGCTGCGCCGGGCCCGGCTGGGCCGGCGTCGCGCCGGTCTCGGGGTTCAGCGGCTGCGGGACGACCGGCGCCGCGCCCGTGCCCGGGGTCTGCGCGCGCTGGCTGCCGGTGGCGGGGATGGACTGCGTCGGCGCGGGCTTGCCGTCCGTGGGCTTCCCCTCCGCCGCGCTCCCGTCCCCTGCCCGGGAGTCGGTGCGCACCGAACCGTGCGTCCGGTCGCTCATGCCAGTCTCCCGTTCCGCAGCGGCGAACGCCGCTCCTCCAGATCCGGGCGCCGCGACGGCATGGGGCCGCCGCGGAGCCGCAGTCGCTTGCGTGACTGACTACTCACCCTAGGCCGGAGGCTCGTCGTTGTCCGTCGTACGCGCGATCGCCACGATGGAGACGTCCTCGGGCAAGTTCATGAGCTTGACGCCCATGGTGGCGCGGTCCTTGTTGTGCCGGACCCCGTTGACCGGCGTCCGGATGACCCCGCCTCCGGAGGTGATGGCGTACAGCTCGTCGCCGAGGGTCACCGCGAGCGCGCCGACGAGGGCGCCCTTGCGGGCCTTCGGGTCGGCGGTGAGCACGCCCTTGCCGCCCCGGCCCTGGTTCGGGTAGTTCTCGATACCCGTCCGCTTGGCGAAGCCGCGCTCGGTGGCGACCAGCACGTCGACCCCCTCCTGGACGACCATCATCGAGAGCAGGCGGTCGTCCTCGGAGAGGGAGATGCCCCGCACACCCTCGGTGGCGCGGCCCATCGGCCGCAGCGCGGCGTCGTCGGCGGTGAACCGGATCGACATCGCCTTGCGGGTGACCAGGAGCAGGTCCGAGGCACTGTGGATCAGCGCCGCCCCGACGAGCTCGTCGCCGTCGCGGAGGTTGATGGCGATGACGCCGCCCTGGCGCGGGGAGTCGAAGTCGGTGAGCCGGGTCTTCTTCACCTGCCCCTTGGCGGTGGCGAGCACCAGGTACGGGGCGACCGAGTAGTCCTTGATCTGCATGACCTGGGCGATCTTCTCGTCGCCCTGGAAGGCCAGGATGTTGGCCACGTGCGCGCCGCGGGCGGTGCGGTTGGCCTCGGGCAGCTCGTAGGCCTTGGCCCGGTACACCCGGCCCTTGTTGGTGAAGAAGAGGATCCAGTCGTGGGTGGAGCCCACGAAGAAGTGGTCGACGATGTCGTCCTGCTTGAGCTGAGCTCCCATCACGCCCTTGCCGCCGCGGCGCTGCGACCGGTAGAGGTCGCTCTTGGTCCGCTTGGCGTAGCCGGTGCGGGTGATGGTGACGACGACCTCCTCCTCCGCGATGAGGTCCTCCATCGAGACGTCGCCCTCGTTGGGGACGAACTTCGTGCGGCGGTCGTCGCCGTACTTCTCGACGATCTCGGCGAGCTCGTCCTTGACGATCTGCCGCTGGCGCTCGGGCGAGGCGAGGATGGCCTGCAGGTCGGCGATGCGGGCCTCGATCTCGGCCAGCTCGTCCATGATCCGCTGGCGCTCGAGAGCGGCCAGCCGGCGCAGCTGGAGGTCCAGGATCGCGACGGCCTGGATCTCGTCGATGTCGAGGAGCTCCATCAGGCCACCGCGCGCCTCCTCTGCCGACGGGCTGCGCCGGATGAGGGCGATGACCTCGTCGAGGTGGTCGAGGGCCTTGGCGTAGCCGCGCAGGATGTGCGCGCGCTCCTCGGCCTTGCGCAGCCGGTACCGGGTGCGCCGCTGGATGACCTCGATCTGGTGCAGCACCCAGTTGCGGACCAGCTCGTCCAGCCGCAGCGTGCGGGGCACGCCGTCGACGATGGAGAGCATGTTGCAGCCGAACGAGGTCTGCAGCTGGGTGTGCTTGTAGAGGTTGTTCAGCACGACCTTGGCGACGGCGTCACGGCGCAGGGTGATGACCAGCCGGCGGCCCACCCGGTCGCTGGACTCGTCGGCGATCTCGCTGATGCCCTGGAGCCGGCCGTCCTTGACCAGGTCGGCGATGTTCTCGGCGAGGTTGTCCGGGTTGACCTGGTAGGGCAGCTCGGTGACGACGAGCTGCACCCGGCCCCGGGCGTCCTCCTCGACGGTGACGACGGCGCGCATGCGCACCGAGCCGCGGCCGGTGCGGTAGGCGTCCTCGATGCCCTCGCGGCCGACGATGAGGCCGTGCGTCGGGAAGTCGGGGCCCTTGATCCGCTCCATGCACGCGGTGAGGGCCTCCTCGGCCTCCGCCTCGGGGTGGTCGAGCATCCAGAAGACGGCGTCGGCCACCTCCCGCAGGTTGTGCGGCGGCATGTTGGTGGCCATGCCGACCGCGATCCCGGCGGAGCCGTTGATCAGCAGGTTGGGGATGCGCGCGGGCAGGACGACGGGCTCCTGGGTGCGGCCGTCGTAGTTGCCCTGGAAGTCGACGGTCTCCTCGTCGATGCCGGCCAGCATCTCCATGGCCAGCGGCGTGAGACGGCACTCGGTGTACCGCATCGCGGCCGCCGGGTCGTTCCCGGGCGAACCGAAGTTCCCCTGCCCGTCGATGAGCGGGTAGCGCATCGACCACGGCTGGGCGAGGCGGACGAGGGCGTCGTAGATCGCCGAGTCGCCGTGGGGGTGGTAGTTACCCATGACCTCGGCGACCGGGCGGGCGCACTTCACGTACCCGCGGTCGGGGCGGAAGCCCTGGTCGTACATCGCGAACAGGACGCGGCGGTGCACCGGCTTGAGCCCGTCGCGGACCTCGGGCAGCGCGCGCCCGACGATCACGCTCATGGCGTAGTCGATGTAGCTGCGCTGCATCTCCTGCTGGAGGTCGACCGGTTCGACGCGGTCGCGGGGTGGTGTCTCCGTCACGGTTCAGGTCTCCACAGGTCGGTGCACAGAGGTGGATGAATCCGCCGGCCGCGAGCGTGCGAGTGGCCGGCGCATCCATCCACCTCCCGCCGCAGGCGGCGTTCGGATTGGCTAGTCGGTACAGCGAAGCTGTTCGTCTTCGTCACCGAGGTGGGTCAGACGTCGAGGAAGCGGACGTCCCGGGCGTTGCGGGTGATGAAGCTGCGCCGGGCCTCGACGTCCTCGCCCATGAGCACGCTGAAGATCTCGTCGGCCGCGGCCGCGTCCTCCAGCGTCACCTGCCGCAGGATGCGGGTCTCGGGGTTCATCGTGGTCTCCCACAGCTCGCTGGCGTTCATCTCGCCGAGCCCCTTGAACCGCTGGATCATCTCGTCCTTGATCTTGCGGCCGCCCTCGACACCGGCCTTGACCACCGCGTCGCGCTCCCGGTCGCTGTAGGCGTACTCGTCGCCGACCTTGCCGCCCCACTTGATCTTGTACAGCGGGGGCTTGGCGAGGTACACGTACTGCCCCTCGACCAGCGGCCGCATGAAGCGGAACAGCAGCGTCAGCAGCAGCGTGCTGATGTGCTGGCCGTCGACGTCGGCGTCGGCCATCAGCACGATCTTGTGGTACCGGAGCTTCGAGATGTCGAACTCGTCGTGGATGCCGGTGCCGAAGGCGGTGATCATCGACTGGACCTCGGTGTTCTTGAGGACCCGGTCGATCCGCGCCTTCTCGACGTTGATGATCTTGCCGCGGATGGGCAGGATCGCCTGGAACATCGAGTCGCGGCCGGACTTCGCCGAGCCACCGGCGGAGTCACCCTCGACGATGTAGATCTCCGAGGCGCGGGGGTCGGTGGAACGGCAGTCGGCCAGCTTGCCCGGCAGGGAGTTGTTGCTCAGCAGGCTCTTGCGGGCGAGCTTGCGGGCGTCCTGGGCGGCACGCCGGGCGCGCGCGGCCGAGGCGGCCTTGGTGATGATCGTCTTGGCCTCGGCGGGGTTGGACTCGAACCAGTGCCCGATCTGCTCGTTGCAGATGCGCTGGACGAAACCCTTGACCTCGGTGTTGCCGAGCTTCGTCTTCGTCTGCCCCTCGAACTGCGGGTCGCCCAGCTTCACCGAGACGATCGCCGCGAGGCCCTCCCGGATGTCGTCGCCGGTGAGCTTCTCGTCCTTCTCCTTGAGCAGCTTCTTCTCGACGGCGTACCGGTTGACGATCGAGGTGAGCGCCGCGCGGAAGCCCTCCTCGTGCGTGCCGCCCTCGTGGGTGTTGATCACGTTGGCGAAGGTGTGCACCGACTCGGAGTAGGCGTCGGACCACTGCATCGCGACGTCCACGGACATCGCCATGTCGTTCTTGCCGGTGCCCTCGGCGGAGAAGCCGATGACCGACTTGTGGATGGGGTTCCGCCGCCGGTTGATGTGGCCGACGTAGTCGACCAGGCCGCCGTCGTACCGGTAGGTGACCTCGGTGGGCTCGAACGCCTCCTCCTCGGCCTCGACCGGGGTGGCCGCCTCGGCCAGCGACTCCTCGCCGACCCCCGTCTCGACCTTGGCGTGACCGGGGCGCTCGTCGCGCAGCACGATGGTCAGCCCGGCGTTCAGGAAGGCCATCTCCTGCAGCCGGCGGTTGATCGTGTCGAACGAGTAGGTCGTGGTCTCGAAGATGTCGCCGTCGGCCCAGAAGGTGATCTGGCTGCCGCGCTTGTCGGTCGGGCCGACCTCCACCAGCGGGCCCGGCTTGGCGTCCGTGTACTCCTGGTGCCACTCCTTCCCGCGGGTCCAGACGCGGACTTCCAGCCTGGTCGAGAGGGCGTTGACGACGGTGACGCCGACGCCGTGCAGACCGCCGGAGACGCCGTAGCTCTTGCCGTCGAACTTCCCGCCCGCGTGCAGGACGGTCATGATCACCTCGACGGTGGGCCGCTTCTCGACCGGGTGCATGTCCACCGGGATGCCGCGGCCGTTGTCCTCGACGCGGACGCCCCCGTCGGCCAGCAAGGTGACCTTCACGGTGTCGCAGTAGCCGGCCAGCGCCTCGTCGACGGCGTTGTCCACGACCTCCCACACCATGTGGTGCAGACCGCGCTCACCGGTGGAGCCGATGTACATACCGGGGCGCTTGCGCACCGCCTCGAGACCCTCGAGGACGGTGATGGAGCTGCCGGAGTAGGCATTGTCGACCTGGGGTGCTGCGACCACGTGGGGCCTTCCTCTCGAGCAACCGGCGGCTCGCAGCCCCCGGTCGGTGCGGGGGGCCGGAACGGCGCAGGAGGGCGCTCAGCCGGTTGCTGACGGTTTTCGTCTCCCACGATACCGCGAGGTACGACAGGAACCGTGCCGTGGACGCCCTCACGTCGTGTCTGCGCCGCTCGCGGGATGCCCGCCACCATCCTGCTTGCCCCCCGCTCCGACACGCCGTCAGGGGCCCCGCTGGCGGTCGGGCGCCGCGCGCGGTCGCCGACGGGACCGCACACTCGGCCGCATGCCGCCGCCGGACAGCGTCCCCGGGACCGGTCCCGCGGGGTCCCCGCTCACCTGCCTGGTCACCGGGGCGACCGGGTACGTGGGCGGCCGTCTCGTGCCGGAACTGCTCGCAGCCGGTCACCGCGTCCGGGTCATGAGCCGCTCGCCGGAGCGGCTGCGCGACCACCCCTGGGCCGGGGACGTCGAGGTGGTGCGGGCCGACGCGCAGGACACCGCCGCGGTGGCGGGGGCGTGCGCCGGCGTGGACGTCGTCTACCACCTGGTCCACGCCGCGGGCTCGCGGCCGGAGTCCGGGCAGATCGACCGCCGCGCCGCCGGGATCATGGCGCGCGCCGCCCGAGAGGGCGGGGTCGGCCGGCTCGTGCACCTGGGCTGGCTGGCGCCCGACGACGCGGACCTCTCGCCGCACCTGCGCTCCCGCGCCGAGGTCGCCGGGATCCTGCTGGGCTCCGGGGTGCCGACGGTGGTGCTGCGGGCCGCCGTCGTCCTGGGCTCGGGGTCGGCGTCGTTCGAAATGCTGCGCCACCTGACCGAGCGGCTGCCGGTGATGGTCACCCCGCGGTGGGTGCGCAACGAGGTCCAGCCGATCGCGATCCGGGACGTCCTGCGCTACCTCGTCGCCTGCGCCCGGCTGCCGGCGGACGTGCACCGCGGCTTCGACATCGGCGGGCCCGACGTCATGGACTACGCCGCGATGATGCGCCGCTACGCCCGGGTGGCCGGGTTGCCGCCGCGGCGGATCCTGCCCCTGCCGGTCGTCACGCCGTCGCTGTCCAGCCACTGGGTCGGCGTCGTGACGCCGGTGCCGGCGTCGATCGCCCGGCCGCTGGTGGAGTCGCTGCGCACCGCCGTCGTCTGCACCGAGCACGACATCGCGCGGTACGTGCCCGATCCGCCCGAGGGGCTGCTCGGCTTCGACGACGCGGTGCGCCTGGCGATCCAGCGCATCCGCGACTCCGACGTCGCCACCCGCTGGGCCTCGGCCTCGGTGCCCGGCGCCCCCTCCGACCCGCTGCCCACCGACCCCGACTGGGCCGGCGGGAGCCTCTACGTCGACGAGCGGGAACGCACGACGACCGCGCCGGTCGAGGCGGTGTGGCGGGTGGTCGAGGGCATCGGCGGGGACACCGGCTGGTACTCGTGGCCGCTGGCCTGGCGGGTGCGGGGCTGGCTGGACCGGGCGGTCGGCGGGGTCGGCCTGCGGCGGGGGCGGCGCAACCCCGACCGGCTGTTCGTCGGTGACGCGCTCGACTTCTGGCGGGTCGAGGAGCGGGAGGAGGGCCGGCTGCTGCGGCTGCGCGCCGAGATGCGGGTGCCCGGGCTGGCCTGGCTGGAGTTCCACGTGGAACACGACCCGGCCACGGGCGGGGCGGTCCTGCGCCAGCGGGCCACCTTCGCCCCGCGCGGGCTGCTCGGGCACCTGTACTGGTGGGCCGTCGCGGCGTTCCACGGCGTCGTGTTCGGCGGCATGCTCCGCGGCATCGTGCGGGCGGCCGAGCAGCAGGCGGACCGCGCCCGCTGACGCCGCGCCGCCGTCCTCCCTCACCGTGGCGCTTCCTCCCCCACCGCCCACCGCGGGGGAGGACGCGCCGGGATCAGGTCACCTGATCCCGGCGGCGGTCAGACGAGGAGCTGGGCGGCGGCCAGCTCGCGGTAGAGCGGGCTGCTGCCGACCAGCTCGTCGTGGGTGCCCCGCGCGACCACCCGCCCCTGGTCGAGCACCACGATCTGGTCGCTGTCGAGCACCGTGGACAGCCGGTGGGCGACCACCAGCAGCGCCCGCCCCGAGGAGGCCGCGGCCAGGGTGGCGCGCAGCAGGCCCTCGTTGCGCGCGTCCAGGCTCGCGGTCGGCTCGTCGAGCAGCAGCAGCTCCGGGCGGGCCAGCAGCGAGCGCGCGATCGCCAGCCGCTGCCGCTCGCCCCCGGAGAGCAGCACGCCCTCGTCGCCGACCAGGACGTCGAGCCCGCGCGGCGAGCGCCGGACGACGTCGGTGAGCCCGACGTCGGCGAGGACCGCCCACAGCTCGGGGTCGGTGGCGTCGGGCCGGGTCAGGAGCAGGTTGTCCCGCACCGTCCCCGCGAGCACCGGGGCCTCCTGCTCGACGTAGCCGAGACGGGCGCGCAGGGCCGCCCGCGGCAGGTCGCGGACGTCGGCGCCGGCCCACCGGATCGCGCCGCCGGAGTGCGGGTAGAACCCCTCGATCAGCGCCAGGACCGTGGACTTCCCCGCTCCCGACGGGCCGACCAGCGCGACGCGGCCGCCCGCGGGCACCTGCAGGGAGACCCCGTGCAGCACCGGGGTGCCGTCCGGGTAGGCGAAGGAGACGTCGTCCAGCTCGAGCAGCGGCGCCCCCGGCACCGGCGTGACCCGGCCCGGTCGCCCGCGCTGCGGGCGCTCGTCGTCCTCCGGCGGCAGGCCGAGGACCTCCTGGATGCGGGTGAGCGCGCCGAGCCCGGTCTGCAGCTGGGTCCACGCCCCGATCGCCTGCCCCAGGGGCATGACCAGCAGGAACAGGTACAGGATGAAGGCCACCAGGGAGGCCACGGTGATCGAGCCGCTCGCCACCCGGTAGCCGCCGACGCCGAGGACCGCCAGGAAGGCGCCCTGCACGGCGATGGAGCCCGCCGGCGAGACGAGCGCCTCGAGCCGGGCGACCTGGACACCCGCCGTGTAGGCGCGGCGGGCGCTGGCGCCCACGGCGGTGACCTCCCGCGCCGTCGCCCCGCTGGCCCGGATGGTGCGCACCGCCGACAGCGCCCGCTCGACCGCCGCCGTCATCGCGCCGACCTCCTCCTGCGCGCGCTGCGACAGCCGGCGGACCCCGCGGGAGGCGAGGACGGCGGTGATCGCGCCGATCGCGACGGCCAGCACGGTCACCAGCAGCAGCCAGACGTCGACCACGGCCATGGCCACCAGGGCGCCGACCCCGACGACCACCGAGCCGGCGACGTCGACGACACCCGAGGTGACCGTCGCCCGCAGCAGGGTGGTGTCCGAGCCGACCCGGGACATCAGGTCGCCGGTGCGGCGGCGGTCGTACTCGGCGACCGGGAGCCGGAGCAGCCGGTCGACCAGCATCAGGCGGGTGGTGAGGACGAAGCCCTCGGCGGTGCGCTGCAGGACGAACTGCTGCAGCGCCGAGAGGGCCGACCCCACCACCAGGACGACGACGAGCAGCCCGACCGCCGGCAGCAGCGGCTCGCCGGCGCCGACCACCTCGATGACCCGCGCGACCAGGGCCGGCTGCGCGAGCGCGGCGGCGGCGCCGACCAGCGACAGCGCCGCGGCCAGCAGCAGCGGCCGGCGGTGCGGCCGCAGCAGCGGCAGCAGGTCGCGCAGCCGTGCGGCCGGCTCCGCCGCGGCGCCGTCCACCGCGGCGGAGCCGTCCGCCGAGGTCGCTGCGGTCACGGGCCGGGCGACGTCAGGAGCCGGCGGTGAGGCCGACGGTGATCGCCGTCAGCAGCCGGGTGTGGTGCTCGAGCAGCTGCGGCCGGTGCCCGTCGGGCCGGATCGCCGCCACGTGCCCCGCGCCCGACCAGAACTCGTCGCCGTCGTCGCTGCCCAGGAGCAGGCCGTGCAGGGCCGGGTCCTGCACCAGGCGGCGCAGCTGCGGGTCGTCCTCCGCGGCCAGCAGCAGCCAGCGGGCGTCGAAGGCCGGGTCTCCGCTGGGCATCGGCACCAGACCGCCGGTCCGGTGCCGCCAGAAGCGCGCCGGGCTGAGCCGGAAGCCCGGTACGCGGCCCAGCATGGGGACGGCGGTGATCGCGTACTCCGGGACCAGGTAGCGCCCCGAGGCGTAGACGACGTCGAAGGCGACCAGCTCCAGCGAGCCCGCCCGGCCGCGCAGGACGTTGCCGGGGCGGTGGTCCTTGGTCGCCCGGACCGGCGCGCTCGCGATCAGCTCGGCGAGCGGGGCGTCCTGCGGGGCGGTGCCGTCGGAGACGGTCCACCCCTTCTGCAGCGCCCAGCCCTGCGAGCCCACGAGGTCGCCCTCGTAGCGGAACACCTGCTCGACGGCGCCCGGCTTGCGCCGACGACGGCCGAACAGCCCGCGCGGCGCCGGCTGCTCCGGCGGCGGGTACTGCTCCGAGGGGTACTGCTCCTGCGGGGGCTGCGCCGGCGGGTACTGCTGCTCCGGCCGCACCGCCTGCGGCGGCGGGTAGTCCGCCGACGGCACGTCCTGACGCGGCGGTGCCGGGCGCTCGGGCTCCACGGCCGGCAGGTCCCAGCCCGGGGGCTGCCAGGGCTGGCCGGCCGGCGGCTCGTCGCGCGGGGTCTTGCGCCGGTCGGCGAAGTTGGGGCGGTCCTCGTCCTCCGCCCCACCGCCGCCGAGGTGCGGCGGCTCGCGCCAGCCGCGGCCCTCGGCGTCGTCGAAGCCGTCCCGGTCACCGTCGCGGGGGGTGCTCATCCCTGCATCGTCCTCCCCGGCGCCCGCCCCGCGGGGCGGGGCACCTCATCCGTAGGTGTCGCGCGGCCCGCGCCCGCGCACCGAGCGCGGGCCCTTCTTCCAGCTCGGGGCCGTCGGTCCGACAACGCGCAACCTGGTCACGACGTCCCCACCGACCTGCGCGCGCAGCTTCCCGAGGATGGAGGGCGCCAGCAGGCGCAGCTGGGTCGCCCACGCCGTGGACTCGGCGACGACCAGGAGCTCGCCCTCGGTGAGGGTCTGCGGCCGGCAGTGCGACGCGATGTCGGGGCCGACGATCGAGTCCCACCGGCCGAACACCGAGCCGACCTTCGTGCGGGCCGTCCAGTCCTGCTGGTCGACCAGCGCGTTCACCAGGTTGCCCAGCGGCTGGGGGTCGTCGGCGCCCGGCCGCGGGCCGGTCCAGGTGCGGCGCGGCCCGGCGATCCGGCGGCGGGTCGGCCGGGGCCGGGACGCCGATGCGGCGCGGGCGGCCTCGAGCGCGGCCCGCGCGATGTCACTGGGCCGTGCCGGCCGGTCGTCGCTCACGGCATGCCTCCCTCGCCCACCGGGACCGCATCCTTCACCACGAGCGCCATCCCGCCACCCACCTCGACCCGCGTCCCGCGGAGCTCCTCGGGCACGTCGTCGACCACCGCGGCGGTGATGAGCGTCTGCTCGGCCGACCGTGCGACGGCGGCCAGCGCCGCTCGTCGCTCGGCGTCCAGGGTGGCGAAGACGTCGTCCAGCACCAGGACGGGGTCCTCGCCCTCGCCGCGCAGCAGCGCGAAGGTCGCCAGCTTGAGGGCCAGCGCGAGCGACCAGGACTCACCGTGGCTGGCGAAGCCCTTCGCGGGGGCGGGGCCCAGGTGGATGACCAGGTCGTCGCGGTGGGGGCCCACCAGGGTCATGCCGCGGTCGAGCTCGTCCCCCCGGCGCTCGGCGATGCGGGCGCGGATCGCCTCGGCCAGCTCCTCCACCGAGGGGAGCGCCGCGCCGGGGATCAGCGCCGCGCCGTCTCCGGCCAGCGGAACGGTCGAGCTGTAGCCGAGCCCGGCCGCGGCGGCGCCCTCCCCGGCGACACCGGCGTAGGACTCCGCCACGTGCGGGGCCAGGTCGGCGACCAGCCGGAGGCGGGCGGCGAGGACCTGGGCACCGAGGTCGGTGAGGTGGCCGTCCCAGACGTCGAGGGTCTCCATCGCCTTGCCACGGGCCAGCCGGGCGGTCTTGAGCAGGGCGTTGCGCTGCTTGAGCACCCGCTCGTAGTCGCTGCGGACGCCGGCCAGCCGCGGGGTGCGGGTGGCCAGCAGCTCGTCGAGGAACCGCCGCCGCTCGGTCGGGTCGCCGCGGACCAGGGAGAGGTCCTCGGGGGCGAACAGCACCGTGCGCACCAGCCCGAGCAGCTCCCGCGGCCGCGGCAGCGGCGCCCGGTTGACCCGCACCCGGTTGGCCTTGCCGGGGTTGATCTCGATCTCGACCAGCAGCTCCCGGTCACCGCGGCGGAGCGCGGCCCGCACCACGGCCTGCCCGGCGCCGTGGCGGACCAGCGGCGCGTCCCCGGACACCCGGTGGCTGCTCATGGTCGCGAGGTAGCCGACCGCCTCGACCAGGTTGGTCTTGCCCTCCCCGTTGCGGCCGACGAACACCGTCGGCCCCGGGCCCAGGGCCAGGTCGACCCGTTCCCAGCTGCGGAAGTCACCCACCTGCAGGTGCCTCAGGTACACCTCGGCCTTTCCTGACGTGAGCAGCGGATACGGGGCCCTGCAGGGTCCCGCCCGGGAGCCTGCGAGCGGGTGGGGGCAGGGGGTGCCTTCGTCTAGGCGGGCCGCTCGGCCTCCTGGGCCTGGACCGCGCGGACCGCGTGCCCGCCGAACTGGTTCCGCAGCGCGGCGACCGCCTTCATGGTCGGCGAGTCCTCCTGGCGCGAGGAGAAGCGCGCGAACAGCGAGGCGGCGATGGTCGGCACGGGGACGGCGTTCTCGATGGCCTGCTCGACGGTCCAGCGGCCCTCGCCGGAGTCCTCGGCGTAGCCGCTGATCCCTTCGAGCTTCGGGTCCTCGTCGAGGGCTCGGACCAGCAGGTCGAGCAGCCAGGACCGGATGACGGTGCCCTGGGTCCAGGATGCGATGACGCCCGGGACGTCCTCGACGAGGTCGACGGCGGCCAGCAGCTCGTAGCCCTCGCCGTAGGCCTGCATCAGCGCGTACTCGATGCCGTTGTGGACCATCTTGCTGAAGTGGCCGGCGCCCACCGGCCCGGCGTGCACGAACCCGGCGCCCGGCATCTCCTGCCCGGACTCGTCGTGCGGCGTCGGCGGCTTGAGCGCGTCGAAGATCGGCTGCGCCTTGGCGACGTCCTCCTTCGTGCCGCCGACCATGAGCGCGTAGCCGTTCTCCAGGCCCCAGACGCCGCCGGAGACGCCGCAGTCGATGTAGCCGATGCCCTTCTCGCGGCACATGACGTCGTGCAGCTGGTCGTCGGTGTACTTGGAGTTGCCGCCGTCGATGATCACGTCACCGGGGGCCAGCAGGCCGGCGAGCTCCTTGACGGTGGCCCGTGTCGGCTCACCGGCCGGCACCATCACCCAGACGACCCGGGGCTCGGCGAGCGCCTCGACCAGGTCGGGAAGGGTCTCGACGTCCCGCTTGCCCGGCGAACGGTCGTAGCCCACGACCTCGTGACCGGCGCGGCGCAGCCGCTCGGCCATGTTGCCGCCCATCTTGCCCAGCCCGATCAGACCCAGCTGCACGATCCCCACCTTCCGTCGTCGTCCTGGTCCAGCCCATCGTGCTCGCCCTCACGTGACCTGACACCTCGGCCTCCTCGCGACCGACCCGCGGCGAGCCTGCGAGCCGTGGGGGGCGAGGAGGTCCTTCTTCAGCCCGGCAGGCGCACCGGCATGATCAGGTACCGGTAGCTGCCGGATCGCTCCGCGGGCGCCGCCGGCGCGTCGCCGTCGGCCGGCGGCTCCTCGACACCGGAGAGCACGGCGGGCTTGAGCGGGCTGGTGAAGTCCATGCGCGCCCGGTCGGTGTGCACCGCGGCCAGCCCGTCGAGCAGGAACGTCGGGTTGAACCCGATCGTGAGCGGCTCGCCGTCGAAGTCGACGTCGCAGCGCTCCTCCGCCTGACCCTCGTCGTCGCTGCCGCCGGCGCGCAGCGTCACCTGGCCGGGGCTGAACTCGCAGCGCAGCGGCGTCCCCCGCTCGGCGACCAGGGCCACCCGCTTGGCGGCGTCGGTGAACAGGCCGACCGGCAGCGTGGCGTGGGCCAGCGACTCGTTCGGCATGATCGCGCGGTACTTGACGAACTCCGCGTCCAGCAGCCGGGTGGTGGTCTGCCGGTCCTTGCCGGAGAGGCCGAGGATCCCCTCGCCGGAGCTCCCCGAGGACAGCGACAGCGTGATCTCCGGTCCGCTGGTCAGCGTCTTCGCCGCCTCCGCCAGCGTGCGCGCGGGCACGAGCACCGCGGCCGAGAGGCCGGAGGTCTGGGGGCGCCAGGCGAACTCGCGCACGGCGAGGCGGTAACGGTCGGTGGCGGCGAGGGTGATCTGGTCGTCCTCGATCTCCAGCCGGACGCCGGTGAGCATCGGGAGGGTGTCGTCCCGCCCGGCGGCGATGGCGACCTGGGCCACGGCCTCGCTGAAGACCTCGCTGTCGACGATGCCGGCGGACGAGGGCATCGCCGGCAGGGACGGGTAGTCCTCGACCGGCAGGGTGGGCAGGCTGAACCGGGCGTTGCTGCAGGTGATGGCCAGGCGCGGGCCCTCTGCGGTGATCTCCACCGGGTGCGGGGGCAGGGCCCGGGTGATCTCGGCGAGCAGCCGGCCCGGCACGAGGACGCGTCCGCTCTCGCTGGTCTGCACGTCGACCTCGGAGCGCGCCGACACCTCGTAGTCGAAGCCGGACACCGACAGCTGGTTCCCGTCCGCCTCGAGCAGGATGCCCGCCAGCACCGGTACCGACGGCCGTGGCGGCAGGCTGCGCGCCGTCCAGGCGACGGCGTCGGCGAGCACCTCACGTGCCACCCGGAACTTCATCTCTCGACCCACCCATGCTCGGTCCGCCCCCGGTGGGCCACCGCGGAGGGTGGCCGGCCCGGGCACGGAGCTCGTCGTCCGTCCTGCCGCGGGGCGAAGGCTCCGCTGCGGTGCTCATCGTGCCTGTTGCAGCCCCTCGTGGGGAAACCCCGGTCCCTCGATGGGCTGCTGCGCCCCCTGGGGTGCGGGTGGTGCCGTCCGCGTCCCTGGAGCCCTGGTTGGCGGAGCGTCCCCACCCAGACTGTGGTTCGAGAATTTTCCGGGATAAGTACTTCATCCTCGTCATCACTGGTGTGGAAGCTGGGGATCGGGGCCCTTTCCGCAGGTCAGCCTCCGATCGGGGCTGTTGGCCGGCTGTGGGTGGTCAGCGTCCCCCTGTTGTCGACACGTGGACAGATCGACGGTTGTGCACCGTCACCGTCGGCGGTCCACCTGCTGTCCCCTGCGTCTCCCCGCTCCGTCCCCAGGTGGTGCGCACGTGCCGGCGTCGATCCCCGGGGACTCCTCCGCGCGATCCGGCGTCTCACGGCATACCTGCAGGCCAGCGCCGTGCGGCCGGGTCCCGGGGTGTCCGGCTCGACCCGGCGACCGTGCCGGCCCGGTGCGACGCGGAACGGTCCCGGCACGACTTTCCCCCAGCTGTGCACATCCCTGGGGACAACTTCTCGACGAGTCGACGCCGGTCGCCGTCCGCGCGCAGGTCATCGTGCGGAGAACCAGCGATTCCGTCGTCCCCAGGGATCCACACAGGTGTGGACAACGACTTGTCGACCGCGTCGGGACGATGGCCGGGAGGGGTCCGGACGGTGACCGTTCCGGACGGGCACCGTCACCGCCGGCAGCCGTGGATCGCGACCAGGACGTGGACATCCGAGGCTGGCCGGACACAGCGCAGCGCGGCGCGGGCGCCCCCGTGCGGGACCGACCGACCGGTACGACAGATGGGCTCGGGGACGGCACGTGGTGACGTGCTGGCACTGCCTCGGTCCAGGGCTCGCGCCGAGCGTGCCAGGCGTGGGGAGGACCGAGGTCCTTCTACTGCCGGGCGCGGCTCTTGATGCGGGCGGTCAGCTCGGTGACCTGGGTGTACGTGGCCCGCCGCTCGCTCATCAGGTTGGTGATCTTCTTGACGGCGTGCATCACGGTGGTGTGGTCCTTGCCGCCGAAGGACGCCCCGATGCGTGGCAGCGAGAGCTCGGTCAGCTCACGGCACAGGTACATGGCGATCTGCCGCGCGTTGACGAGGGTGCGGCTGCGGTTGGTGCCCTGCAGCTCCTCCATCGTCACGGAGAAGTACTCCGCGGTCGCGGCCATGATGATCGCCGCGGTGATCTGCGGCCCCTGCTCGTCGCTGATCAGGTCCTTGAGCACCAGCTCGGCCAGCGGGAGGTCGACCTGCTGCTTGTTGAGCGACGCGAACGCGGTCACCCGGATGAGGGCGCCCTCGAGCTCGCGGATGTTGGTCTGCACCTTGCTGGCGATGAACTCGAGCACCTGGTCGGGCACCTGCAGC
Source organism: Blastococcus sp. SYSU DS0541 (assembly GCF_054050875.1). Taxonomy (NCBI): domain Bacteria; kingdom Bacillati; phylum Actinomycetota; class Actinomycetes; order Geodermatophilales; family Geodermatophilaceae; genus Blastococcus; species Blastococcus sp. SYSU DS0541. The sequence continues at coordinate 148,274 of NZ_JBJHAD010000007.1, forward strand.
CGCTCCCCCCACGCCTTCTTGCGCAGGATCGCGATGCGGGTCTCCAGGTCCGGCGCCTGGACGTCGGTGATCAGGCCCCACTCGAAGCGGGTGCGGAGCCGGTCCTCCAGGGTCGTGAGCTTCTTCGGCGGCCGGTCGGAGGTGATGACGATCTGCTTGCTGGCGTTGTGCAGCGTGTTGAACGTGTGGAAGAACTCCTCCTGCGTCCGCTCGGCGCGCTCCAGGAACTGGATGTCGTCGATGAGCAGGAAGTCGATGTCGCGGTACCGACGGCGAAAGTCCTCGGCCCGGCCGGAGTGCACCAGGTTGATGAACTCGTTGGTGAACTCCTCGGTGCTCACGTACCGGACGCGGACGTTGGGGAACATCCGCGCGGCGTAGTGGCCGATCGCGTGCAGCAGGTGGGTCTTCCCCAGCCCGGACTCGCCGTAGATGAACAACGGGTTGTAGGCGCGGGCGGGCGCCTCGGCGACGGCGACGGCCGCGGCGTGGGCGAACCGGTTGCTGTTGCCGATGACGAAACTGTCGAAGACGTACTTGGCGTTGAGACCCGGGTCCAGGCCCGCCGGCCGGCCCGCCTCGGGGCGGCTCCTGCGTGATCCAGCCCCTGATCCGCCGCGGCGCTGCTCCGCCGCGGCGGCGTCGACGTCGAACGGGAGGACGTCGGCGGTCTGCTCCGGGCCGGCGCCGCCCCAGTCCTGGCCGGCGGAGGTCGGCGCCGCGTCGCCGCCCCAGGTGGTGGTGCTCCAGTCCTCCGGGGCCCCCCGGTCGGCCGGGGGGCGCGGCGGGCCGTCGGCGGGGTGCAGCTCGCGGACCTCCGGGAAGCCCCGGGCGGCCGGCCGATCGGCGGACGCCGGGCGGTCCCAGGGGGCGGGGATGCCCACGACGTCGGCGCGGACGCCGAACGCGCTGCGCCCGTCGTCGGCGCGGTCGCGGGTGGCCTGGTCCTCCTCGGCGCGCTGCGCCTCGACGGCCGACCACGGACGGCGGGTCGGCTCGTCGTCCCGGCGGTCCGCCGGCGGCGCCGCGGGCGCGTCCTCGAGCTGGACGGCGACGCGGATGTCGCGGCCGAACTGCTCGGAGAGCGCCTCGGCCAGCACCCGGCGCATCCGCGACTCGAGCACCGTCTGGGTGAACTCGTTGGGGGCCGCGAGCACGGCGGTGTCCTCCACCAGGCCCAGCGGCCGGGTCAGGTTCAGCATCGCGTTCTGCTGCGGGGAGAGGCTGGTCGCCAGCCGCTCCCGGATCTGGTCCCAGACCGTCGCCAGGTCCAGCGTGGCATCGGCCATGCCGTCTCGTCCTCCCAGTGCTGTCGACCCCGCGGCCGCTCCCGGTGCGTCCGGACCGGCCGGGCCGCGCCCTCCGTCGACCGCGGACCGTCCACCGGTGGGTGCCCCGGTTGTGGACACACGAACGGGCGTGGTCCACATCGGTGTCCACAGGCTGTGCACGGCCGGCCGAGGGTTGCGCCGGCTCCGCACGGGACGCTGGCCGAGGCAGCAACGTCGCTGGTCACGGCCGTGTTCGGGCGGCTGGAGGGGTGGTTCGGCGGTCGGTCGACCGACGGGGTCGGCCCGCGCGCCGTGACCCTTGCGTCCGACGCGGAGCGACGGCGACGCTAACAGCCCCGTCCACAGCCGGGCAACGCCGCGGTCGGCCGAGCGGGCTCGCCGACCGGCCGGGGCGGGCGCCGCGCGACGTCGTCCCGTCCGGCGCGCCGTCGCCGGTGGCCAGGGGCGCCGGGCGCACCATGGGCGGTCGGTCACCGGCACCGGGTGGTCCTCGGCTATGCTGGCCGGAGTCTGCGGACGGGTATGCCCGTCCCCCGGCCTCGCCAGTCTGCGCGGTCGGGCCCGGGTCCGTCGGTCCGCAGTGCCAGCTTCCGGGGTTCCGGGGACGGCCACCGTGCCGCTCCGACGCCCTGCGCGTGCCCGTCCACCGACGGGGACGCACCGCCGATGCCGTGTAGTGGGAGTACCTCGTGAGCAAGCGCACGTTCCAGCCGAACAACCGTCGACGGTCCAAGACCCACGGCTTCCGGCTGCGGATGCGGACCCGCGCGGGCCGGGCGATCCTCGCCACCCGTCGGCGCAAGGGCCGCGAGAAGCTCTCCGCCTGACGTGCTGCCTGCGCAGGCACGCCTGCGCCGGCGCCCGGAGTTCACTGCGGTCGTCCGATCCGGCCGGCGCGCCGGGCGACCGACCATGGTGCTGCACTACCTCCCCGAACGGCCCGAGCAGCCGGCTGGCGACGCATCGTCGCCGGTGGCTGCGCGGGCCGGTTTCGTGGTGGGCAAGAGCGTGGGCAACTCGGTGGTCCGCCACCGGGTGACCCGCCGCCTGCGGGCCGTCGTCCGGGCCGAGCTCGACCGGCTGCCGGCGAGCGCGGACCTCGTCGTCCGCGCCCGCCCGGAGGCCGCCGACGCCGACTCGGCGGCGCTGCACCGTGACCTGGTCTCGGCCCTGGAGCGGCTGCTCGGCGACCGGGGTGCCCGGCGATGAGCGCGCCGGCCGGGGCGTCCCCGCCCCGCTCCCCCATCGCCCGGCTGCTGCTGCGCGCCGTGGGGTTCTACTCCCGGGCGATCAGCCCGGCGTTCCCGCCGCGGTGCCGGTTCCACCCCACCTGCAGCGCCTACGCGGCGGAGGCGGTCGGCCGGCACGGCGCGGCCCGCGGCAGCTGGCTGGCGCTGGTCCGGCTGGCCAAGTGCGCGCCGTGGCACCCCGGCGGGCTCGACCCCGTCCCGCCGGTCCGCGCGGCGCACGGAACCGAGGCGGGCGCCCGCTCGTCCACCTCAGCGGCACGCCCCGCGGGCGCGCCGTCCGATGACCCCGGCCGCGAGGCCACCCCGCCGGCCCCGTGCCGGACCCCGCAGGAGGAGTCCTCCGTTGCTTGACTGGCTGTACACCGCCATCTCCTGGGTCATGGCCCGGTGGCACTCGCTGTGGAACCTGGTCTTCGGTGAGCCCGCGCCCGAGACGGCCCTCGGTGGGCTGAGCTGGGTGCTGGCGATCGTCTTCCTGGTCGTCACGATCCGGCTGATCCTCTTCCCGCTGTTCGTCAAGCAGGTCAAGTCGCAGCGGGCGATGCAGGAGCTCCAGCCGGAGATCGCCAAGCTCCGCAAGCAGTACGGCAGCGACCGCCAGGGCATGGCGGTGGCGATGCAGCAGCTGCAGAAGGAGCGTGGGGTCAACCCGCTGGCCGGCTGCCTGCCGATCCTGCCGCAGATCCCGGTCTTCCTCGCGCTGTTCCACGTCCTGCGCCGGCTCGCCCCGGACAAGCAGGGGCTCTACTCCTGGACCGACGAGCTCACCGACCAGGCCGCCCGCGCCCAGCTCTTCGGTGCGCCGATCTCCTCGTCGTTCAACATGAGCGGCGCCAAGGAGCAGGCGATCCTCGGGATCGCCGGCGTGAACTACACCAACATCCGCATCGTCGCGTTCGCGCTGATCATCGTCATGTGCTTCACGACGTACTTCACGCAGAAGCAGATCATGTCGCGCTCGGGCCCGGTCGAGGGTCAGGCCGCGATGGTGCAGAAGCTGATGCTCTACGGCGTCCCGATCAGCCTCTTCATCTCCGGCTTCATCTTCCCGATCGGCGTCCTCATCTACTGGATGACGAACAACCTCTGGACCATGGGCCAGCAGTTCTTCATCCTCCGCAAGATGCCGCCGCCCGGCTCGGACGCCGCCAAGGCCAAGGCCGGCGCGGACAAGCCGGCGGTCGACCCCAAGACCCTCGCCCCGAAGCCGGGCGCCAAGCCGGTGCGCCCCAAGCAGGGCCGCCCGTCGGCCACGACCGTGGCGCCGGCGAGCACCGTGGACGGCGACGGCGTCGGTGACGGCCCGGCGGCCGACGTCCCCGCGCCCGACGTCCCCGCCGGCGACGGCCCCACGGCGAACGGCTCCTCGGCCAACGGCTCCACCGGCTCGCGCAACGCGGGCTCGGGCTCCGGGCGCTCCCGCCCCGGAGCGGGTCAGGGACCGGCCAACCGCGGGAAGCGGAAGCGTCGCTGACCTCCGCCCGACCGCTCCCCCGCCGGCCCGCCCGGCACACAGACCACCGGGACGACCCGGCCGCCGCACAGAACTGGGAGGAACACCCGTGAGTGCTCCGCAGCAGCCCGTGACCGACAACCCGCCGGCCCTACCCGACGCGGATCCCGCCAGCGACGACGCCGTCGTGGAGCCCGTCGTCCTCGAGACGGACGGGGCGGGTGGGGCTGGTGCGTCCGGTGACGACCTGCTGGTCCGCGAGGGGGACGTGGCCGGTGACTACCTCGAGCGCCTCCTCGACATCCTCGACGTGGACGGCGACATCGACCTCGACGTGGAGGGCGACCGGGCATCGGTCGCCATCGTCGGGGGCAGGCTGAACGACCTGATCGGGCCGGACGGCGCGACGCTGGAGGCGCTGCAGGAGCTCACCCGCCTCGCCGTCGCTCAGTCGACCGGCGTGCGAAGCCGGCTGATGCTGGACGTAGGCGGCTACCGGGCCAAGCGCCGGGCCGACCTGACGGCGCTCGCCGCGGAGACCGCCCGCCGGGTCTCGACCAGCGGGCAGCCGGAGCGGCTGAGCCCGATGAACCCCTTCGAGAGGAAGGTCGTGCACGACGTCATCGCCTCGGTGGCGGGCGTGCACAGCGAGTCGGAGGGCGAGGAGCCTCGCCGCCGCGTCGTGGTCCTGCCCGACAGGTGAGCGACGGAGGTCGCCCCTCCGGCGCCGCGGGCATGCCGGAGGTACCGCCGGCGCCGCCCCAGGCGGCCGAGGTCTTCGGCGCCGCGCTCCCCGCGGCCCAGCGCTACGTGGCACGGCTCGCCTCCGACGGGGTCACCCGCGGCCTGATCGGGCCCCGTGAGGTTCCTCGGCTGTGGGAGCGGCACGTCCTCAACAGCGCCGCGGTGGCCGAGGCCGTGCCGCGGGACGCCCGGGTCGTCGACGTCGGCAGCGGTGCCGGCCTGCCGGGCATCCCGCTCGGGCTCGCGCGCCCCGACATCGCCCTCACGCTCGTCGAGCCGATGGCCCGGCGGGTGGAGTTCCTGGAGGAGGCGGTCGCCGAGCTGGTGGAGCCGTCGTCCACCTGGCGCGTGGTCCGCGGCCGTGCCGAGGACAGGTCGGTGGTCGCCGCCGTCGGCCGCGTGGACGTCGTCACCGCTCGGGCCGTGGCGCCGCTCCCCCGCCTCGTGGGCTGGTGCCGCGGGCTGCTGCGGCCCGGCGCCCAGCTGGTCGCCCTCGTGGGGTCGCGGGCGCTGGCCGAGCTGCCGGCGCTGCGCCCGGAACTGCAGGCCGCCGGGATGCGGGACATCGAGGCGCGGGCTGTCGGTGCGTCCCTGGGAGACGCTGCCACTACCGTGGTGGTCATGACGCGGGGCGACCGGTGAGGATCCCGGTACACCGTCCCGCGTCCTGTTCCACGTGGAACAGGCGCGGCTACCCGGTCCGTTCCACGTGAAACGCCGGCAGAGGAAGGACGAGCGATGACCGACCCGGGCGAGCGGCTGCGCAGCAGCCTCGCCGCTGACCAGTCGTCGACGGCGTCGTCCTCGGGTGGGCTCGCGGACTTCGACAGCCCCATCGCCATGGAGGCGCTGCGCGCGACCCGGGTGCTGCACGCCGCGGAGCAGGAGCCCTTCCCGGCTCCCGGGCGCATCCGCGTGATCACCATCGCGAACCAGAAGGGCGGGGTGGGCAAGACCACGTCCACGGTGAACCTCGGCGTCGCGCTGGCGCTCTACGGCCTCCGGACCCTGGTCATCGACCTGGACCCGCAGGGCAACGCGAGCACCGCCCTGGGCGTTGAGCACACGGTGGGCACGCCCTCGATCTACGACGCGCTCGTCGGCGACAGCACCCTCTCGGAGGTGGTGCACCCGACGACGGCCAGCCCCAACCTCCTCTGCGTGCCGGCGACGATCGACCTCGCCGGCGCCGAGATCGAGCTCGTCTCCGTGGTCGCCCGCGAGCACCGCCTCCGCCGGGCGATCGAGGCGTACGTCGCGGCGCTGCCGCGGGAGCGCCGACCGCACTACGTCCTCATCGACTGCCCGCCCTCGCTCGGCCTGCTGACGCTCAACGCGCTGGTGGCCGGCGACGAGGTGCTCATCCCCATCCAGTGCGAGTACTACGCCCTCGAGGGCCTGGGGCAGCTGCTCAACAACATCGATCTGGTCCGCCAGCACCTCAACCCGGGGATCGCCGTGCGGACCATCCTGCTCACCATGTACGACGGCCGCACCAAGCTGGCCGACCAGGTGGCCGACGAGGTGCGCAACCACTTCGGCGAGCTCGTACTGAACGCCGTCATCCCCCGCAACGTCCGGGTCTCCGAGGCGCCCGGCTACGGCCAGTCGGTGCTGACCTACGACCCGGGGTCCCGTGGCTCGACCAGCTACGTCGAGGCCGCCCGGGAGCTGGCCCAGCGCGGGGCCGCCCTCCAGCCGCTCGCGGTCGCGCCCGGCAGCAACGGGGCCACCCCGGTCGGTGCGCTCGCCTTCGGCGAGACGGCCGTGCCGTTCGGCCAGGACTCCCAGTGACCACCCCTGCCAGCGAGGAGCAACGATGACGAAGCGAGGCGGCCTCGGACGCGGCTTGGCGGCGCTCATCCCGACGGGTCCGGCGCCGACGCCTCCCCCGGTCGCCCCCGCGCCGGCCCGGGATCGGGACGAGCAGGGCACCGACCTGCCGGCGGCGGCCGCCGGCGGAGCGACCACCGTGCCGGAGCCGTCGTCGCCGGCCTCGGTGAGCCTGGTCCCCTCCCCCGCGCCGACGCCGACCGAGGAGAGCGGCGCGGTCGGCGTCCCCGGGGCGCAGCTGCGCGAGGTCTCGGTCGACGACGTCGTCCCGAACCCGAAGCAGCCGCGGCAGGTCTTCGACGACGAGGCCCTGGAAGAGCTGACGCACAGCGTCAAGGAGTTCGGCCTCCTGCAGCCGATCGTCGTCCGCGAGTCCGAGGGCGGGCGCTACGAGCTCATCATGGGCGAGCGCCGGCTCCGTGCAGCGCGGGCCGCCGGGCTCGGCACCGTGCCCGCGATCGTCCGGGACACCACCGACGACGCCATGCTCCGCGACGCCCTGCTGGAGAACATCCACCGCGTCCAGCTCAACCCGCTCGAGGAGGCCGCCGCCTACCAGCAGCTGCTGGAGGAGTTCGGCGCCACGCACGAGGAGCTCGCCCAGCGGATCGGCCGCAGCCGCTCCCAGGTCACCAACACCATCCGGCTGATGAAGCTGCCGGTGAAGGTGCAGACCCGCGTCGCCGCCGGCGTCATCTCCGCCGGGCACGCCCGCGCGCTCCTCGGGCTGCAGGACCCGGTGGCGCAGGACGCCCTCGCGACCCGCATCGTCGCCGAGGGGCTGTCGGTGCGGGCCACCGAGGAGGCCGTCGCGATGGCGGTCGCCGAGGAGCCCGCGGCGAAGCGGCGCACCCGGCGCATCTCCGCGCCCGGCGTCGAGGAGCTCGGCTCCCGGCTCTCGGACATGTTCGAGACGAAGGTGAAGATCCAGATCGGCCGCTCGAAGGGGAAGATCGTCGTCGAGTTCGGTTCCGTCGACGACCTGCAGCGCATCATCGGCGTCATGGCGCCGGACATCACCGGGCGCCGTCCGGACGCCTGAGACCGCTCACAACAGAGAGCGCGGCCCCTTACGTCACTGACGTATGGGGCCGCGCTCTGTGGCACGGGTACGAGGGGTTCAGCGCGGGTTCTCGGCGCGCCGCGCGAGCAGCCGGCCGAGCACCGCGCCCAGGTCGTACCCGGCCGCCTCCACCGCCATGGGGAACATGGAGGTCTCGGTGAGACCGGGCGAGACGTTCACCTCGAGGAAGTGCACCTCGCCGTCGGCGGTGATGATCGCGTCGGTGCGCGAGAGGTCGGCCAGGCCGAGGACCTCGTGCACCCGGACGGCCACCTCGGCGGCGCGGGCTGCCGTCTGGTCGGGGATGCGGGCCGGTGCGTGGTACTCGGTGAGCCCCGGGGAGTAGCGGGAGCTGTAGTCGAAGACGCCGGACTCCGGCTCGATCTCGACGGCCGGCAACGCGATCGGCCCGTCGCCCAGGTCGACGACGGCGAGCGCGACCTCGACCCCCTCGACGTAGCGCTCGACCATCACGGTGTCGCCGTAGGCGAAGCAGCTGACCATCGCGGCCGGGAGGTCCTCGACGCGGCTGACCTTCTGCACGCCGAGCGCGGAGCCGCCCGAGGCGGGCTTGACCATCAGCGGCAGACCGAGGCGGGCCACCATCAGGTCCAGCACCGCGCCGGCCCCCAACTCGCGGAACGTGCTGTGCGGGAGGGCGACCCAGTCCGGCGTCGTCACGCCCGCCGTGCGCACGACGGACTTGGCGGCCGGCTTGTCCCAGGCCAGCCGGCAGGCGGCCGCGGGGGAGCCGACGTAGGGGACGCCGGCCAGGTCCAGCACCGCGCGGAGGGCCCCGTCCTCACCGGTGGCGCCGTGCAGCGCGATGAACACCGCGTCGGCCGGCGCGGCGGCGAGGCCGGGCAGCAGCTCGGCGTCGGCGTCGCGGAGTTCGGCGTCCAGGCCGGCCCGGGTGAGCTCCTCCACCACCTGGGTGCCCGAGGAGAGGCTGACCTCCCGCTCGAAGGTCAGCCCGCCGGCGAGGACGACGGCCCGCAGCGGGTGACGCTCCTGCGCTGCGCCGGGTTCTGCGGTGGGCGCGGTCTCGCTCATCGGCCGTCCTCGTACGTGTCGCTGTTCGCCGGACCGACCATCGACTCGGCGTCGTGGCCCGAGCCGGGGCGGATCGCCCGGAAGGTACCGGTGTCCACCTTGTCGAAGGTGGAGTGCAGGTCCAGCTCCGCCTCGACGACGCGGGACAGCCGGCGCACCCCCTCACGGATCTGGTCCGGCTCCGGGTAGCAGTAGGAGAGACGCATGTACTCCTGGCCGCTGCCGTCGGCGTAGAAGCCGATGCCGGGGACGTAGGCGACGTGCGCGCCGACCGCGCGGGGCTGCATCAGCTTGGCGTCCAGGCCGGACGGCAGCTTCAGCCACACGTAGAAACCGCCGTCCGGGCGGGTCCACGTGGTGCCCGGCGGCATGAGCGCCGCCAGTGACTCCAGCGTGGCGTCGCGGCGCTCCCGGTAGAGCTCGGTGAAGAGCTTGATCTGCTCCCGCCACGGCTGGGTGTCCAGGTAGCGGGCGACCGCGTACTGGGTCAGCGACGGCGGGCAGAGCACCTGCGCCTCGGTGGCCAGGACCAGCTTCTCCCGGACGGCGAGGGGCGCGAGGACCCAGCCCACCCGCAGCCCCGGCGAGAAGGTCTTGGAGAACGAGCCCAGGTAGATGACCCGCCGGGAGTCCCGGGCGCGCAGCGCGCGCATCGGCTCCCGGTCGAAGCCGAGGAGGCCGTAGGGGTTGTCCTCGATGATCAGCAGGTCCCAGCGCTCGGCGATCGCCATGATGGCCTCGCGGCGCGGCTCGGAGAGGGTGACACCGGCCGGGTTGTGGAAGTTGGGGACGGTGTAGAGGAACTTCACCCGGTCGCCGTTCGCCCGGCAGGCGGCCAGCGCCTCCTCGAGCGCCTCGGGGATGAGCCCGTCGTCGTCCATGGCGACGTGCCGGACCCGCGCCTCGGCGGACTGGAACACCCCGAGGGCGCCCACGTAGGACGGCGCCTCGGCGAGGATGACGTCACCAGGGTCGACGAAGACGCGGGTGACCAGGTCCAGCCCCTGCTGCGAGCCGACCGTCACCACGACCTCGCTCGGCGAGGCGTCGGTGATGCCTTCGAGCGCCATCACGTCGCAGATCCGCTCCCGGAGCCGCGGGTCGCCCTGGCCGGAGCCGTACTGGAGCGTCTGCGCGCCCATGCCGGAGACCAGGTCGCCGATCATCGAGCCGACGGCGTCCAGCGGGAGGGCGGTCACGGCCGGCATGCCACCGGCGAGCGAGACGACCTCGGGCCGGCTGACCACGGAGAAGAGCGCGCGGATCTCCGAGGTCTTCATCCCGTGGGTGCGTGCTGCGTAGCGGTCGGCCAGCGGGTCGAGCCGCGGATGACGCGGCGCGGGATGGGGGTGCGCACCCGGGTGCGCCCCCTGCTGTCCGGGACCGGCGGGGGAGCCGGGCGGGATGGTGGCCACCTCAGGAGTGTAGGCGCGGGCAGAACGGCGTTCGGGGAGACCACCGGAGTCGAGTGGACCGATCGGCCGCCCTGCCCGCCAGGTGCTCTAGGCCTTCTCGGGGAGCACGAAGGTGCCGGTCGCCGGGTCGGCCTCCGCCGGGAGGTAGAGCCGCTGCACGGCCGCCAGGACGCCGTGGGCGATGGCGCTGCGGACGCGCGCGTCCAGCAGCAGCAGCCGGTCCACGGGGTGGGAGAGGTAGCCGCAGTCGAGCCGGACGGCGGGCATGCGCGTCATGCGGAGCAGCTCCCACGTCTTCGGGTGGGAGCCGAGGTCGAGCATGCCGGTGCGGGCGACGATCTCGCGGCGGACCAGGTTGGCGAACTGCTCGCCCACCGTGGAGGAGGCGCCGGACCCGGTGCCGTAGTAGTAGCTGGCCACGCCGCGGGCGTGCTCCGAGCCGTGGGCGTCCAGGTGCAGCGAGAGGAAGAGGTCGCCGCGGGCGTCGTTGGCGAAGGCGGTCCGCTCGGCGAGCGCCGGCCCCTGCCCGCGGCCCCGGGTGAGGTAGACGGTGGCGCCGGCTGCGGCCAGCCGCCCCTCGATGCGCGAGGCGAGGTCGAAGACCAGATCGGCCTCGGTGGTCTCGCCCACGGTGAAACCGGTGTCCTCGCCGCCGTGGCCGGCGTCGACGACGATGCGGCGGCCGATGAGGTGGGGACCGCTCTCGACGAAGGAGGCGCTCTGCCGCAGCAGCTGCGGGCGGCCGCCGGTGACCTTGCGGCCCAGCTGGCGCAGCGCGCGCAGAGTCGCCGGGCCGCAGGTGCCGTCGGAGGTGAGCCCGTAGTCGCGCTGGAAGGCCCGCAGCCCGAGCTCGGTCTCGGGGCCGAGGATCCCGTCGGCCCGTCCGGCGTCGTAGCCGAGCTCGAGCAGGCGCTCCTGCAGGTTGGTGACGTCGTCGCCCCGCATGGGCCGCTCGGGGTCGTAGCGCAGCAGCCGGTCCCCCAGCGACCAGCGGGCCTCGCTGAGCGCCCGGTAGGTCTCGTCCCCCACCCGGCCGTCGACCGAGAGGCCGCGGACCTGCTGGAAGTGGCGCACGGCGAGCTCGGTGGCGGCGTCGTACTCCGCCGACTCCAGCCCGGGGTCGACGCCGTCCGGTGAGGCGGGGAGGAGACCCAGGCTGCGGAGCGCGGCGTGCACGTCGGCCACGGCCGGCCCGCAGTCCCCGCGCCTCAAGGGCTGCATGCGGCTGTCGGTTCCCATCGTGCCGCCGATTGTGGTCCCTCCCCGCCGGGACGGCGCACCGGGGGCGGGGGCGCGCCCTCCGGTACGACGCAGGCCCACCCGTCCGGTGGGACGGGTGGGCCTGGTGACGTGCTGGAACGGTCGCCCTTCAGGGGGAAGGGTGGTCCTCAGAGATAGTCGGCGAGGTCGTTCAGGATCGCGCCCTTGGGCTTGGCGCCGATGATGCTCTTGACCGGCTTGCCGCCCTGGAAGACCGTCATCGTCGGGATCGACATGACCTGGTAGTCACGGGCGATCTGCGGGTTCTCGTCGATGTTCAGCTTCGCGATGGTGAGCTTGTCGCCGTGCTCGGCGGCGATCTCCTCCAGCACGGGGGCGACCATCTTGCACGGCCCGCACCACTCCGCCCAGAAGTCGACGAGCACGGGCTTGTCGCTGCCCAGCACGTCGGTGGCGAAGCTGGAATCGGTGACCGTCACGGTGTTGCCTGCCATGGTCGTTCTCCCTCTCGGTCGACTGGCTCGTTGCTGGCGCTGACGAGATTGCCTGCCGGGACAACCGGCCGGACGGGCGGGTTATGCCCGGATCCGGCGCGCTCCCTGCAGGGCCTGGCTCAGCGCTCGTCGAAGGTTTCGGCGAGCCACCGCTCGGCGTCGATCGCGGCGGCGGCACCCGTGCCGGCCGACGTGATCGCCTGGCGGTAGATGTGGTCGACGACGTCGCCGCAGGCGAAGACGCCGTCGATGTTGGTGCGCGTGGTGGGGTGGTCCACCTGGATGTAGCCCTCGTCGTCCAGCTTGAGCTGGCCGGCGAAGAGCTCGCTGCGCGGGTCGTGGCCGATGGCCACGAAGAGCCCGGTGACCGGCATCGTCTCGGTCGCGCCGGTGGTGGTGTCGGTGAGCTGCACCGCCGAGACGGTGGTGTCGCCCAGGACGTCGGTGACCTGCTTGCCGAGGGCCCAGCGGATCTTCTCGTTGTCCTGCGCCCGCTTCTGCATGATCTTCGAGGCGCGCAGCTCCTCGCGGCGGTGGACGACGGTGACGCTCTTGGCGAACCGGGTGAGGAAGGTGGCCTCCTCCATCGCCGAGTCACCGCCGCCGACGACGACGATGTCCTGGTCGCGGAAGAAGAAGCCGTCGCAGGTGGCGCAGGCGGAGACGCCGCGGCCGAGCAGCCGCTGCTCGTTGTCCAGGCCGAGGTAGCGGTACTTGGAGCCGGTGGCGACGATGACCGCGTGCGCGAGGTGCACCTCGTCGCCGACCTTGACGATCTTCGGCTCGGCGGTCAGGTCGACCTCGGTCACGTCCGACGGCACCAGCTCGGCCCCGAAGCGCTCCGCCTGGGTGCGCATGTCGTCCATGAGCTGGGGGCCCTGGATGCCCTGGGGGAACCCGGGGAAGTTCTCGACCTCGGTGGTGGTCATGAGGGCGCCACCGAACTGCGAGCCCTCGAACACCAGCGGGTGGAGGTTGGCCCGCGCGGCGTAGGTGGCGGCGGTGTACCCGGCGGGCCCGGAGCCGATGATGATCAGGTCACGGACGCCGTCGTGCTCGGCGGGCGGGATCACCGGCTGCGTCACCTCGCCGGTGGTCACGGCGGGGCCGGGGGTCGGCTGGTCTGCAGTCACGGGCGGCACAACCACGATCCTAGGGGCGCCATTCCCCGCGGCCTGTCCCGGCGGGGAGCAGGGTCCGCTCAGCCGGCGGTGCTGATCCCCACCTCGGCCAGCTGCGCGGAGAAGCCGTCCGGGCTGTCGGCCAGGCCGGTGATCCAGAGGAGGACGTACCGGGCGGTCACGGGCTCGTCGAACGCGAGCTCGGTGCTCGGCTCCAGCGTCCCGGCGGCGGCGACTGCGAAGTCGTCGAGCGCGCCACCCTCGGCCTCGGCGGTGCGGATCTCGACGGTCGGGCCGGGCAGCGCCGTCTGGACGGTGACGCCGGAGAGGTCCTGGACGGAGCCGAGGTCGTAGAGGACACCGACGCCGGGCTTGAGGTTCCCGAAGGCAGGGGTGCCGCGGTAGGTGACGGTGGACCAGTTGGTGGCGGGGTCGCCGTCGTAGGAGAGCGGGACGTCACCGTCGTTCTCCGGCTCGCCGTCGCCGAACGGGTCGAACACCTCCGCGGCGGTGATCGGGGCGACCGGTCCGGGTGCGGCGGCCGGGTCCTCGGCCGGCTCCCCGTCCGCGGCGGGGGCGCTGCTGGCCGGCGGGGTGGAGCCGCCGAGGTCCTCGTCCACCGCGTCGGTCACCGACAGGACGCTCGACCCGAACCACCACGCCAGTGCGATCACCACGAGCAGGGCGAGCAGCGGCAGGCCCACGACGACCAGCCGGTGCTTGCGGGCGCCGTCCTCCTCCTCGTCGTACAGGGAGGCAGGCTCGGCGTACGGGTCGTCGTCGGAGCCCCCGCGGGCGCGCAGCACGCCGAAGGGCTCCTCCTCCTCGCCGGTGGGCCGGGCCGGGGGGAGCGCGTGGCCGGCCGCGATCGTGTCGCGGGCCGTGGGGGCCGCCGATGCCCCGTCGTCGGCGACCGGGCGCACCGGAGGGACCGGGGGCAGCGTGCCGGGCTCGCGCCGCACGGGTGCGGCGCCCTCTCCGCGGCGGTCCCGCGCGCGGCGGGCGCGCCGCCCGCCGTCGGGCTCCTCACCGCGGAGCGGCGCAGCCGAGGAGGTGGGCCCCGTCCGCGGCCGCTCGGCGAGCAGCGAGGCCATGGCGGCGACGCTGGACAGCCCCTGGCCCGGCTCGGTCGAGCGGGCCCGGCGGGCGAGCGCCACCAGGTCGGAGGGGCCGGTGACCGGCCGGGCGCCGGGACCGACGCCGGTGAGGCAGGCCTCGAGGAGCTCGCCGAGCGCGGTGATGTCGCCGTGCACCGTGCCGGAGGCCGCGGGCACCGCCCGCAGGCCGACCAGCCCGTTGGGGCGGAGGACGACGTTCTCCAGCGTCAGGCCGCCGACGGCCAGGCCCACGCGGTGCGCCTCGGCGACGCCCTCGGCGAGCCGGCGGAGCACCAGCCGCACGTCGCGCTCGGGCATCGGCCCCGAGCGCAGCCGCTCGGCCAGCGTCTCGCCGTCGATCCACTCGTTGACGACGTAGGCCGCGCCGCCCGGGGCCTGCGGGTCACCGCTGCCCTCGGAGGCGTCGTAGACCATCGCCAGCGCCGGGGTGGCCAGGCCGCCCGCGGTGAGCGCCCGGGTGATCCAGGCGTGCGCTGCGGGCCCGGCGGGGACGTGCACGCGGATGGCGACGTCGCGGTTCAGGACGCGGTCCTTGGCCCGCCAGCTCTGAATGACGCCGGTCGGGGTGGTCTCGTCGGGGCCGATCTGGTCCAGCGGGCGGTAGCGGTCGGGCAGTCCGGTGGTCGTGGACGCCATCGACACTGTCGACTCCCTGTGCTGCTCCGGCCGCCGAGGCGGACGCTCCGGCACGGTCGGCCCACCTGGCCGGTGCTCGGTCACCTGCGCCCCAGCCGGGCCCGCAGCGCAGCGACGGGTTCCCGGACCTCCGGAACGCGGGCCACCACCAGACCGGTCAGTGCGACGCCGCCGACGACCACGGTACCGATGACGACTTCGGCGAGCGAGCCTGCCGTCGAGCCTTCGCCCAGGTCGCCGGTCACGATCCGGACAAGACCGCCGGCCAGCCCGGCCGCGATCGCGACCGCGGCGATGCGGGCCAGCGGCAGGAAGGTCTCGCGGGTGCGCAGCCCACCGAGCCGGCGGCGCAGCGCCAGGTCGCCGATGACCCACCCGGCGACGTAGGTGAGGCTGGTGGCGAGCATCAACCCGGCCAGCACCAGGTCCGGGTCGACGACGACCGGGACGAGCAGGAGCAGCGGCACCCGGACGGCGACCATGCCGAGCTGGATGAGCGTCGGCGTGCGGGCGTCCTTCATGGCGTAGAAGACCCGCAGCTGCAGCAGCGTCACCGCCATCGGCAGCAGGCCGAAGGCGCCGACCGCCAGCGCGGTGCCGATGGCCCGGGCCTCGTCCGCCGACGTGTTGCCCCAGGCGAAGACCAGGACCCCCAGGGGAGGGCCGAGGACGGTCAGCGCGGCGGTCACGGGGAGCAGGCCGAGGGCCGAGAGCCGCGTGCCGAGGGACAGGTCCTGGACGACGCCCGGGACGTCGGAGCGCGCGGCGGCGCGGCTCATCCGCGGGACGAGGGCGGTCAGCAGCGCGACGCCGATGATCCCGTAGGGCATCTGGAAGAGCAGGCTCGCGTAGCCGAAGGCGGCGGAACCCAGGCCACCTTCGCGACCGGCCTCGTTGGCCACCCGGAGCGCCACCAGCACACCGGCCTGGCTCACGGCCACGTAGGCGATCACCCAGAGGCCGAGGGTGCCCGCCTCGCGCAGCCCGGTGTCGCGCAGGCCCCAGCGGGGTCGCAGCGGCACCCCGGCACGGCGCATGAGGGGCAGCAGCACGACCGCCTGCACGGCGATGCCCAGCACCGTGCCGGCGCCCAGCAGCCACACGAGGCCGGCGGGGATGGTCGCCGGCGCCAGGGCGCCCGGACCGCTGGCCGCGAGGAACAGCAGCCCGGTGGCGATGACGACGACGTTGTTGAGCACCGGCGCCCAGGCCGGCGGGCCGAAGACCCCGCGGGAGTTCAGCACCGCCTGGGCGAAGGCGCCGAGCCCGTAGAAGACGATCTCGACCAGCAGGATGCGGGCCAGCCAGTTGGCCAGCCGGTACTGCTCGGGGTCCTCGTCGAGCCCGTACAGCGCGGTGAGCAGGGGTGCGGCGAGCACCGCCAGCACGGTCATCACCAGCAGGCCCGACAGCGCGATCGTGGCCAACCGCTGGGCGTAGGCCACGCCGTCGTCGCGGTCCCGCTCCTGCGCGTGCACGAGCAGCGGGACGATCACCGACGTCAGCACGCCGCCCAGGAGCAGCTCGTAGACGATGTTGGGCAGCGTGTTCGCGGTGTTGTAGGCGTCGGCGACCAGCCCGACACCGAGCGCCGCGGCGAGCACGATGGTGCGCAGCAGGCCGGTGATCCGGGAGACCAGGGTGGCGATCGCCATGGTCCCGGCGGCCCGCAGGATGCCCCCGCTGGCGCCGGGTGCGCCCTCGCGCCGCTCGACGTCCTCGTCGGTGTCCTGCTCGGCGCGCGGCACCGGGGGCAGGAGCGGCATGGGGAAGACCTGGGTGTCGTCCGCGGCCGGCACCCAACGGTGCCGCAGCGGTGGCAGCGGCGGCACGGGCGTGGCCGGGCGCGGCGGCCGTGCGGGCGGCACGGGGGGCAACCGGGGCGGCGACGCCGCGGGGGCGGCGCTGTCGACGACGGCCTCCGCGGGCCCGCCCTCGGCGGTGGGGGGCGCGGCGAAGACGGCGTCGCTCGGCGGCGTCGCCAGGTAGGGGGCCGGTGGCAGCGGCGCGGGCGACCCCCAGCTGCGGCGGCCCGGCGTCGCGCGGGTGGGCGCGGGCGGCGGGGGCAGCGGCAGCGGGCGGGGACGCTCGCCGTCCTCCGCGGCCTCGGGTCCGCCCTCGGTGGTGCCGGGTCGATCGCTCACACCGGGCTCCGGGTGGGTGCTGCGGAGAGACCGGGCGACGACGGGCCGGCGCCGGTGTCAGCCGGGACCGCGCCCCGCCGCCGGCGGAGCAGGAAGTGCACGAGCCGGCGCAGGAACAGCAGCGCGAGCAGCGACGCGGCACCGATGGTGATCGACAGCGAGATCGGCCCGTAGGCGGTGCTCTTCACCTGCATCTCGACGCGGTCCCCGAGGGGGCTGCCGGACGGGGTGGTGACCTGCGCGGTCACCCGGAACCCGCCCGAGCGCCGCAGCTCCGTCGGCACCTGGAGCGTCGTGCGCTGCTCGGGCGCCAGCGTCTGCACCCCGATGTCGCCGACGGTGAGGCCGCCGTTGGCCGGGGGGGCCACCTCCAGCCGGACGTCGACCGGGAAGGGCAGGGGGTTGTCGACAGTCAGCACCAGCGGGGCGTCGCTCGAGGCGAGGCTGTAGGTGCCGTCCGCCGGGGCGACCACGCTGACCCGGTCCCGCAGGCGGTCGAAGGTGTCCTGCGCGTCGGCGGCGGCCGCCAGGAACTCCTCGGGGTCGTCGCGGTGCAGGACCGACGCGGCCCGGGCGATGCCGGCGTCGTAGGACTGCAGCGCCAGGTCGGCGTCCGCGGGGATCGCGCCGGCGAGATCCTCCCGGGCGGCCACGGCCTGGGATAGGACGGCCAGCCCCGCGGGGTCCAGCGCGGTGTCCCGGTCCGGCTCGGCGAGCGTGCCGGCGTCGGCCGGCGGCGCGTCGCCGAGCGCGGCCACGCTGCCCGCCTGGAGCCAGGGCAGACCGGCCGTGTCGGCGATCATCGCGCCGGCGCCCTCCACCCCCACGTCGAGGTCGCGGGGCGGCGCGACGAGGACGGTCTGCCCGCTGCCGGGCGGCGCCTGCAGGGTCAGGGCGGCCAGCTCCGCCAGGTAGCGCTGCTCGGCGATCCGCGGGCCGCCCTCCACCACCTCGGCGGTGCCGACGACGGCGCTCAGCGTCGGGTCGGCGACGAGCACGTCCAGCGCGCCGTCGCCGACCGGGACCGAGCTGCGGGCGATCGCGTCGGAGCCGTCCAGGCCCACGGCGGAGGCGCCGTCGGTGAGCGCGCCGCTGCCGAGGACGACCTGGTCGACGCCCCCGGCGCGCAGGGTGTCGAGGGTGGCGGCGTCGTAGGAGCCGTCCGGGGACCAGGCCAGGTCGGTGATCGGGGTGACGTCCAGGACGTCGGCGAGGATCGCCGCGCCGGCTCCGGTGCCGGAGGCGCCGGCGGGCTCGGCGGGTGGTGCCGGTGCGTCGACTGCCGGGTCGCCGGTGACCGGCGGGGGGCCGGGCGGGTCGTGCGCCGTTCCCTCCGGGGTGCCCGGCAGGCTGCGGGTGACGACGGCGGGCAGGCCGGCGGCGTGGAGGCTGTCGGCGTCGACGTCGCCGTAGGGCAGCGCCACCACCGGGCGCGTCGCCACCACCGCGCGCAGCCGGTCGAGGAACGCCCGCGCCGCCTCGGTGCCCGTCCCCGCGCCGGCCACCCCGTCGACGGCGTAGGGCCCGTCGGCCATGCGGGCCAGCTCCTCGACCAGGGCAGGGTCGATCGCCAGCGTGACCGGCAGCGGTGCGGTCGGCGTCACCCCCGGCTGGACCACGGGCTGCCCGCCGGGCAGCCGCTCGATCACGGCCAGCGCGCGGTCGAGCCGGCCGCCCTCGCGCACGGCGCCGGCGAGCCCGTCGTCGAGGAAGGCGCCGGAGGCGTCGCGGTGGCTCGGCTCGGAGAGCGGCCACAGCCAGGCGACCGTCGTGCGCGAGGAGGGGACGACCGGCTGCTGGACCAGGAACGTGGCCAGTTCGCCGACCCGGCGCTCCTGGTCGCCGTCCACGGTGCCGTTGACGTTGAAGAGGACCGGGTAGACGCCGTCCTGGTCCAGGCGCAGCTCGGCGGAGTCGACGGTGTAGCTGAACTCCACGCTGCCGCCGGGGGCGAGGACGCCGTCCACGGGGGCGAACTCCGGCTGCACGGTGGTCGCGGTGCCGGGGTCGCTGACCGCGGCGGCGAGGTCGGGGCGGTCGGTGAGCACGTCGCCGCGCTGCAGCCGGGCCCGGAGGCCGGTGATCGGGTCCGGGCCGGTGTTGGTCAGCGTGCCCGTGACCGTGATCAGCGAGCCCGGGGTCACCGTGCGGGGCTCGAAGCGCGCCACGTCGATGCGGACGGGCCGGTCGGCGGAGGTGGCCGCGTCCGAGGCGGTCGGGTCGGGGGCGGCTGCCGCGGGGGGAAGGGTGGTCGAGGGTGCGAGGAGCGGTCCGCCGAGCACCAGGGCGCCCGACAGCAGGGGGACGAGCGCGGCCGCACGCCGGACGGCGCCCTGCCGGGCGGGGGCGGCGGGGCGGCCACCGGCTCGGGTGGCAGCCGGCCGGGTCACGCGCTGTCGGCCAGGAGTCCGGGGGCGCGCTCGACCAGGGCGCGCTCGTCGGCGTACGCCAGCCGGGTGCTGAGCTCCTCCAGCGGCACCCAGGCGACCTCGGTGACCTCGACGTCGGCGTCCGAGAGCGCACCGCCGACCGCACGCAGCAGGAAGTGGTGCACGGTCTTGTGCACGCGGCGGCCCTCGGCGACGAACCAGAAATCGATGATCCCGAGCGGGGCGACGACCTCGCCGATGATGCCGGTCTCCTCGGCGACCTCCCGGACGGCGGTGTCCTCGGGGGTCTCCCCCGCCTCGATGTGCCCCTTCGGGAGCGACCAGAGCAGCCGGCCGCGGCGGTCGGTGCGGCCGATCAGGGCGGCACGGGGCCCGGTCACGCCGTCGTCGGCCACCACCAGGCCCCCGGCGGAGGTCTCGTCGACCCGGCGCAGCCGGCGGCCCGGGCGCCCTCGCCCGCCCGTCCCAGCCATGTCAGGAGGGTAGCGCGCCCCCGGCGTCGGCTCCGGGAGCATCGCGCCGTGAGGGCGCCGACGGGATGGAGCCCGGCCGGGTCGCTCCTCCGCCCGCACTAGGCTGGCTCGTCGTGTCCGCCACCCCGCCGAGCCGGCCCGAGCCCGGGCCGGTGCCCCCGGCCGTCCAGGAGACCGTCCGCACGCTGGTGGACGTCTCGCCCGTGCTGATCGAGCTCGGGCAGCGGTTCGCCGCCGCCGGCTTCGAGGCCCACCTGGTCGGCGGCTCGGTGCGCGACGCCCTGCTGGCCGCCGCGGCCGGGGGCGGCCAGGTGGCCGGCGTGGTCCCCGGCGACCTCGACGTCACCACGGACGCCCGCCCCGAGCAGGTGCTCGAGGTGCTGCGCGGGTGGGCGCGTTCCACGTGGAACACGGGCATCGCCTTCGGGACGGTGGGCGCCGATCTCGGCGGCGCGCGGGTGGAGATCACCACCTTCCGGGCGGACCGGTACGACCGCACCTCCCGCAACCCGGAGGTCGCGTGGGGCGACTCGCTCACCGACGACCTGGCCCGCCGGGATTTCACGGTCAACGCGATGGCGGTCTCCCTCGGCCCGGACCGCACGGTGACCGACCCCTTCGGTGGGCTGGGTGACCTGCTCGCGAAGCGGTTGCGCACCCCGGGCCCCGCGGTCGAGTCCTTCGCCGACGACCCGCTGCGCATGCTGCGCGCGGTCCGCTTCGTCGCGCAGCTCGGGCTGACGCCGGACGAGGAGGTGCTCGACGCGATGTCCTCCCTCGCCGGCGAGCTCGCCCGGATCACGCCCGAGCGCGTGCAGGCCGAGCTGTCCAAGACGCTGCTGCAGGACGCGCCGCGCGCGGCGCTGGAGCTGTTCACCGCGACCGGCCTGGCCGACGTCGTGCTCCCGGAGCTGTCGGCGCTGCGCATGGAGATCGACGAGCACCACCAGCACAAGGACGTCTACGCCCACTCACTGACCGTCCTGGACCAGGCGATCGACCTGGAGAGGGCGGATCCGGAGGCCCCGTCGCCCGACCTGGTGCTCCGGCTGGCCGCGCTGCTGCACGACATCGGCAAGCCCGCGACCCGCCGGCACGAGCACGGCGGGCGGGTCTCCTTCCACCACCACGAGGTGGTCGGCGCCAAGCTGGTGCGCAAGCGGCTGATGGCGCTGCGGTACTCCAAGGAGATCGTCGAGGCGGTCTCCCGGCTCACCTTCCTGCACCTGCGCTTCCACGGCTACGGGGACGGGCAGTGGACCGACTCCGCCGTCCGGCGCTACGTCACGGACGCCGGCGACCTGCTCCCGCGGCTGCACAAGCTCGTGCGGTCGGACTCGACGACCCGCAACAAGCGGCGCGCCGCCGCGCTGTCGGCGACCTACGACTCCCTGGAGCAGCGGATCGCCGAGCTCGCCGCGCAGGAGGACCTGGCGCGCGTGCGCCCCGACCTCGACGGCAACGCGATCATGGAGATCCTGGGTCTCGGGCCCGGTCCCGAGGTGGGTGCGGCGTGGCGCTTCCTGAAGGACCTGCGGCTCGAGCGGGGGCCGCTGGACCGTGACGACGCCGAGACCGCGCTGCGCGCGTGGTGGGCCGCCCGGCAGGGCTGACCGCCCCTCCGCTCAGCGCCGGGCCATGCGGGCGTGCAGCAGCGCGGTGCCGACGTACCCCGCGCCGACGACGGTGAGCAGCGGCGGTGAGACCCCCGACTCGGGGAGGGTGAACGCCGCGGCGACGAGTGCGGCGACGTAGCCCACGTTGACGACGGTGTCGTAGACGGAGAAGACCCGGCCCCGGTGGTCGTCGTCGATCGACTCCTGCAAGGTCGCGTCGACGCAGATCTTCACGCCCTGGCCCATGAGCCCGAGGACGAACCCGGCGAGCACGGCGGCCGAGGGCTGGAACAGCAGCCCGAGGCCGGCCTGAAGCAGCCCGCCCGTGGTCAGCAGGATGCCGATCCACGGCACCGTGCCGATGCGGCGCACGACGGGCGGGGTGGCGACGGCGGCGGTGAGCGTGCCGGCGGCGATCGCGGCGACGACCACGCCGAGCCCCACCAGGCCCCCGGGCAGCGGGCCGCTCCCGTCGACGAACGTGTTGCGGTAGAGCAGCAGGGTCATGAGCGTCAGCAGGCCGAACCAGACGCGGTGCAGACCGATGGCGGTGAGCGCGGCGGCGGCCTGCCGGTGCGCCCACGCGTGCCGGGCACCGGAGGCCATGCCGGTCAGCACCTGCGCCACCGACATCCGCGCGGTGCGGGCCATGTGGTCGGGCCCGAGGTAGGCCCGCGTGAACCCGGCGACGACCGCCGCGGCCGCGAGGTAGGGCACGGCGGAGGAGAGGGCCAGCGTGGCGTACCCGGCGTCGCCGGACCCGGTCAGCTGCAGCAGCGCCAGCGCGGCTCCACCCCCGACCACCGTGGCCACCGCGCCCGACGTCGTCGACAGGGCGTTCGCCGGGACCAGCGAGGACTCGTCGGTGGTGTGCGGGAGGCCGGCCGAGAGCGCGGAGAGCACGAACCGGTTCACCGAGAAGACGGCGAGGCCGGCGAGGTAGAAGGCCGGCCCCTGCACGCCGGCGAGCACGAGGGCGGCCACCACGGCCACGAGTCCGGCGCGCAGCACGTTGGCGCGCAGGAGCACCTGGCGCCGGCTCCAGCGGTCCAGCCAGACGCCGGCGAACGGCCCGACGAACGAATAGGGCAGCAGCAGGACGGCGAAGCCCGCGGCGACGTCGACGGGATCGGCGGCGCGCTGCGGGTTGAACAGCACCGTGCCCGCCAGCGCGGCCTGGAAGACGCCGTCCCCGAACTGGGAGAGCAACCGGGTGCCCAGCAGCCGGCGGAAGTCCCCGCGCACCAGGAGACCGCGCACGGTCGTCCCCGCCCCCGCCACACGGCCAGCCTAGAGAAAGGACCCCGTGCCCCCCGCCACTCGCGAGCTCGCGGCGGGACCCTGCACGGGGCCGCCGTGCCCCGCCACTCGCGAGCTCGCGGCGGGACCCTGCACGGGGCCGCCCGTGCCCCCCGCGCGCAGGGCGAGCGGCCACCGGCGCCGACGTGGGGCACACTGAGAAGGATGTCGCCGGTGCCTCCCCCGCCCGAGCCCGAGTCCGGTCCGCCTGCACGGCCCGCGACCGGTCGCCGCCGTGCCGGCGCGGTACCCCAGCTGTCGGTCGGCAGCCTGGACGACGTGCGGGCGGGCGCCCTCCTCGTGGCGATGCCGGCGCTCACCGAGCCCACGTTCGCCGGCGCGGTCGTCTACGTCCTGGACCACTCCGACACCGGCACGCTAGGCGTGGTGCTGGGTCAGCCCAGCCAGGTCCAGATCCGCGACGTGCTGCCCGGGTGGTGCGATCTGGCGGTGGAGCCGGGCGTCTTCCACGTCGGCGGGCCGTGCGAGACCGACACCGCGCTCTGCCTGGCGACGGCGGCGGTCGACGCCAGCGAACCCGGCCTGCGGTCCGTGGCCGGGGACGTCCACCTCGTCGACCTCGACGGGGACCCGGAGGCGCTCACCGGCCGCCTCTCGGGCCTGCGGGTGTTCGCGGGCTACGCGGGTTGGTCGCCCGGTCAGCTGGCCGGTGAGCTCGCCGAGGGGGCGTGGGCCTGCGTGCCGAGCCGACCCGGCGACGTCCTCTGCGAGCTGTCCGGCCCCGAGCTGTGGCGGCGGGTGGTGGGCCGGCAGACCGGTCGCCTGGCCGTCCTCTCCTCCGCCACGCTGGACCCCACGGTCAACTGACGTCCCTCCCGGCTCGTGTCGGGCAGCGCGATCCGGCGTCGTCTGGTAGGAAAGAGCCCGGGAAGGGGCGGTCTGGGGAAGAGGCCGCCCCTTCCCGCTTCTCTGCGGTGACGATTCCCCGCCTCAGACCCCGAACGCCGCAGCGATCTCCGGGTGGTCCGTCGCCGCCGCCGTCTCCTCCGCCGTGGGGAGTGCCAGCCGGCGGGTGCCGTGCTCGGCGAGCGTGACCGTCACCTCGACGCCGCCCAGCGGGGTCCGGTACTGCACCAGCGTCCGGTCGGAGTCGTCCACCGCCACCGTGCGCTCCTCGCGGAGCCGGTACACCGTCGTCGGCCGGCCGTCGACCGCCTGCTCCCCGTCCCACCGGTACGGGCCGTCCAGGAATGCCGACGGCGGGTCGGCCCGCTCCGCGGCGAGGTTCTGCAGCACCCGGACGAGCACGTCGAGCAGCGGTGGGTCCGCGGCGCCGGCCGGCAGGGTCCGGCGCAGGTAGGTCGCGTCCGGGGCGCCGTCGGCGGCGAGCGCCTCGGTCAGCCCGGGCACGTCGCCGGCCCAGAGGTCGTCGCGGTCGAAGAACAGGGTGCGGGTGTCCCGGTCCTCGCCCCCGACCGTCGTCACCGCCTGGGCCTGCCCGACCCCGCGGCGGAAATCGATCTGCCCGGTGAGGGTGAGCACCGCGTCGTCGGCGAAGGGGGCGGTGACGACGAAGTCCGCGCCGCCCTCCTCGTGGTTGCGGTGGAGCAGCTCGGCCAGGACGGCGGCGTCGTCCTCGGTGACCGGCTCACCGGCCTGCCGCTGGTCGCTGGTGCACCCGGCGAGGAGCAGGAGGGCCAGCCCGGCCGCGCCCGCCCGGCGGACGAGCTGTCGGCGGGCACGCATGCGGTGCAGCGTAGGCAGCCGATCGCCCGGGATCGGCGACGACGCGGCGGGGGCGAAGGAGGCTTTACCTGCGTCCTGGTCCCCAGGGACGTAGGTAAAGCCTCCTATGCCCGGTGGGCCTCAGCGCTCGATGTCGCCCCGGATGAACGCCTCGACGGCGTCGCGGGCCTCGCTGTCGTCGTACTGCACCGGCGGGCTCTTCATGAAGTAGGACGACGCCGACAGGATCGGGCCGCCGATGCCGCGGTCCTTGGCGATCTTTGCGGCGCGGACGGCGTCGATGATGATGCCGGCCGAGTTCGGGCTGTCCCAGACCTCGAGCTTGTACTCCAGGTTCAGCGGGACGTCGCCGAACGCGCGGCCCTCCAGGCGGACGTAGGCCCACTTGCGGTCGCTCAGCCACGGCACGTGGTCCGACGGGCCGATGTGCACGTTGCCCACGCCCATGTCCCGGTCGACCTGGCTGGTGACGGACTGGGTCTTGGAGATCTTCTTGGACTCCAGACGCTCGCGCTCGAGCATGTTCTTGAAGTCCATGTTGCCGCCGACGTTCAGCTGCATCGTGCGGTCGAGCTGCACGCCGCGGTCCTCGAACAACTTGGCGAGCACCCGGTGGGTGATCGTGGCGCCGACCTGGCTCTTGATGTCGTCACCGACGATCGGCACGCCGGCGGCGGTGAACCTGTCCGCCCACTCCTTGGTGCCGGCGATGAAGACGGGGAGGGCGTTGACGAAGGCGACACCGGCGTCGAGCGCGGCCTGCGCGTAGAACTCGGCGGCCTGCTGGGAGCCGACGGGGAGGTAGCACACGAGGACGTCGGCACCGGACTCGCGCAGGGCGGCGACGACGTCGACCGGCTGCTCGTCGGACTCCTCGATGGTCTCCCGGTAGTACTTGCCCAGGCCGTCGAGGGTGGTGCCGCGCTGCACCGTCACGCCCAGCGGCGGGACGTCGCAGATGGTGATGGTGTTGTTCTCGCTGGCCACGATGGCCTCGGACAGGTCCCGGCCGACCTTCTTGGCGTCGACGTCGAACGCGGCGACGAACTCGATGTCGGAGACGTGGTACTCGCCGAACCGGACGTGCATCAGCCCCGGCACGGACGTCGTCTCGTCGGCGTCCCGGTAGTAGTGGACGCCCTGCACCAGCGAGGCGGCGCAGTTACCGACGCCGACGATGGCGACCTTGACTGACCCCATGACTCTCCTTCTCCCTGGACCGTTGGGCCCGTGTACGTGAACCGCGTGCGGTCCGGTGATGGCTGCGCCCGGGCGCGGAGGCCCCGGCGTGTTCAGGTGGTGATCGGCGGTGGCTTCGCCCCGATCGGGTCGGGCCGCGCGGTTCCGCCCGTCTCCTGTCGTGTCGTCCCTGGCTCCTGCGCCTCCGACGACGCAGCCCCCGGCTCCGACGCCTCCCGGCGCACCGCCCCCGGCTCCGTCGCCTCCCGGCGCACCGCTGCGGGCTCCGTCGCCTCCCGGCGCACCGCTGCCGGCTCCGTCGCCTCCCGGCGCTCGCTGTCGATGAGCTCCGACAGCCAGCGGACCTCCCTGTCCACCGACTCCAGGCCGTGCCGCTGGAGTTCGAGCGTGTAGCGGTCGAGCCGCTCGCGGGTCCGCGCCAGAGACGACCGCAGCCCCTCGCGCTGCCGCTCCACGGTGCGCCGGCGGCCCTCGAGGATCCGCAGCCGCACGTCGTGCGCCGTGTGCCGGAAGAAGGCCAGGCGGACGCCGAAGAACCCGCCGTCGTCGTAGGCCTCCGGGCCGGTCTGGCTGACCAGCTCGTGGAACCGCTCCTTGCCTTCCGCGGTGATCGTGTAGACCACCTTCCCGCGACGGCCGGTGAGCGGCGGTGCGTCGGCCGGGAGCAGGCCACGCGGGGTGGGCTCATCGGTGGAGATCAGCCCGGCTGCCTGCATCCGCCGGAGGGCGGGGTACAGCGAACCGTAGGAGATGCTGCGCAAGCCACCGAGCACCGCGGCGAGCTGCTTGCGCAGCTCGTACCCGTGCATCGGGGCCTGGTGCAGCAGACCGAGGATGGCGAACTCGAGCACGTCGCCCTCCCCCGGGTGGTCCCTGTCGATCGATGTATCGGCACGATACATCGGGCAGCGCGCCCGCTCTACACGGAGGCGTGGGGCAGGTGGGTCACCCGGGGTGAGTACGGTGCTCGGCGACCCCACGGACGCGGGCCCGGTGCGTACATTGGCCGCCGTGCCCGGACGTCGTTCCGTCGTGGACTACTCGCTGCAGCGGCGAGCCGTCCTGGCGGGAGTACATGCGGGCCGCACCGGGTTGTTCGAGGTGTGCGACGCGAGCCCGTACCTCTCACGGGCGGCGAAGTACCACGGAGAGCCGACCGACGCCGCGTGCCCGGTCTGCCGACGTGAACGTCTCACCCTGGTGAACTACGTGTACGGCGAGCACCTCGGGCCGGTGGCCGGCCAGGCCAAGACCGAGGCCGAGCTCGCCCGCATGGACGCCGCCCAGGACGAGTTCTCCGTGTACCGGGTCGAGGTCTGCCGCGCCTGCGGCTGGAACCACCTCGACTGCTCGTACGTCCTCGGTGCCGAGCCCGAGCCGGGGCGCAAGCCCCGCGGCAGGCGCCGGACCGCTCCCGAGCGGTGACGGACGGGCCGGCGACCGGCCCCGACCGTGCCACCGGGCCCGCGACGGAGCGGGCCCGCTGCGCTGCCACAAGCTGAAGACGAACCGCTGCGTCCGGGCAGGTGCCCGGCGTCGCCCATGACAGTCCAGGAAAGGGGTGTGCTCGTGCCCAGCCACGACGAGACCTCGCCCGTCGCACCGCGGGCCGGGTCGGTGCGCCGGCCGCCGGCCACCCGTAC
Source organism: Blastococcus sp. SYSU DS0541 (assembly GCF_054050875.1). Lineage (NCBI taxonomy): Bacteria > Bacillati > Actinomycetota > Actinomycetes > Geodermatophilales > Geodermatophilaceae > Blastococcus > Blastococcus sp. SYSU DS0541. Next base: position 175,439 of record NZ_JBJHAD010000007.1, read on the forward strand.
CCGCAGCACCGGTGGCGGAGGCGGCACCGGGCGTCCCCCGGGCGGGCGCCCGTCGGGCGGCGGTCGCCCGCCCGCCTCGCGCGGCGGCACCACGGCGTCGCGTGGCGGTTCCGGGCGTCCCGCCGCGCGACCGGCCGCGGCCAAGGGCAAGGCGGCGCGCAGCAAGAAGCAGCGCCGCCAGCGCCGGCTGAAGATCACCGCCGCGCTGATGGGCGGGCTGATGGCCCTGCTGTTCGTCTTCGTCGGCGTCGTCTACGCCAGCACCCAGGTGCCCAGCCCCGACTCGGTCTCCACGAAGCAGACCACGGTCATCTACTACTCCGACGGCGTGACCGAGATGGCGCGGCTGGGCGACGAGAACCGCACGAACGTGCCCCTGTCGGCCATCAGCGAGCCGGCGCAGCGCGCGGTGCTCGCGGCCGAGAACCGCAGCTTCTACTCCGACCCGGGCATCTCCTTCACCGGCATCGTGCGCGCCGCCTGGAACAACCTGACCGGTGGCTCCACGCAGGGCGGTTCGACGATCACGCAGCAGTACGTGAAGAACGCCTTCCTGACGCACGACCAGACGTTCAGCCGCAAGTTCCAGGAGCTGTTCCTGGCGATCAAGTTGGACAACAACTTCTCGAAGGAGCAGATCCTCGAGAACTACCTCAACACCATCTACTACGGCCGCGGCGCCTACGGCATCGAGGCGGCGGCGAACACCTACTTCGGCATCCCGGCCGCCGAGCTGACCGCGCAGCAGGCCGCGGTGCTCGCCGTCCTCATCCGGAGCCCCTCCAACTACGACCCGGAGACCAACCCCGAGGGCGCCCAGGACCGCTGGGGTCTGGTGCTCGACGCGATGGTCGAGGAGGGCTGGCTGACGGCGGAGGAGCGCGAGGCCTCGGCGTACCCGCCGGTGCTGCCGAAGACCGACTCCACCCTCGGCATGCCGGAGGGGCCCGAGGGCCACATCGTCCGCCAGGTCACCCAGGAGATGCAGGAGCGGTACCGCTACGACGAGCAGCAGGTCAACGCCGGTGGCCTGCAGATCACGACCACGATCAGCAAGCCGGCGCAGGACGCCGCCGTCGCCGCCGTCCGCGAGGTCACGGCACCGCCGGAGCCGCAGGAGCTGCGGGAGGCCCTCGTGGCCGTCGACCCGCGCAGCGGCGGGGTCGTCGCCTACTACGGCGGCGAGAACGGGGTCGGCACCGACTACGCGCAGGCCAAGCGCCAGCCCGGGTCGTCGGTCAAGCCCTACGTGCTGGCCACCGCCCTGGAGCAGGGCATCGGCATCCAGGCCCGGCGCGACGGCAGCGACGACCAGGAGTTCCCCGACCGGCCGGGGCTGCCGGTGACCAACTCCGGCGGCGCCAGCTGCTCCGCGTGCACGCTCACCGAGGCGATCACGCGGTCGCTCAACACGACCTTCTACGGCCTGGCCTACGAGGTCGGCCCGGAGAACGTGCGCGACACGATCCTCGCGGCCACCGGCCTGCCCGACACGTGGGGCGGCAGCGACTTCTTCGCGGGCAAGACCGTCCTGGCCAACTCCGACGGCCTCACCGGCTCGTCCATCGGCATCGGCGAGTACGAGCTGCGCCCGTTCGACCAGGCGCAGGGGTTCGCGACGCTCGCCGCCGGCGGGGTCTTCCGCGACGCCCACTTCATCGGGAAGGTGACCGACAGCGCGGGCACCGTGCTGGTGGACCAGACGGCGGCCGCCGCCGGCGAGCAGGTCCTGCCGGCCGACGTCGTCAACGACGTCACCGTCGCCCTGAAGGACGTCGCCTCCTACTCGCGCCGGGCGCTGGAGGGCGGCCGAGAGGTCGCCAGCAAGACCGGCACCCAGGGGCAGGGCGAGAACAACTCCGACGCGTGGATGGTCGGGTACACCCCCTCCATCGCGACCGCGGTCTGGGTGGGCAACGACTCCCCCAGCGACCCGATCGTCGACTCCCGCGGGCGGATCATCTACGGCTCGGGGCTGCCCGGTGCCATCTGGCAGCGGTTCATGGACGCGGTGCTCGCCGGTACCCCCGAGGAGGACCTGCCGGACCGGGCGCTGATCAAGGGCGACAGCGGCGAGGGCGTGCCCGCGCCCACGACGGAGGCCCCCGCTCCGGTGGAGACCCCGGCCGCGCCGTCGTCGCCGAGTCCGTCCAGGCCGAGCTTCCCGGACGCCAACGGCAACGGCGTGGACGACCGCACGGAGTTCCCGGACCGGAACGGCAACGGCATCGACGACCGCACGGAGTTCCCGGACGCCAACGGCAACGGTGTGGACGACCGCACGGAGTTCCCGGACGCCAACGGCAACGGCGTGGACGACCGCACCGAGCAGCCTCAGTTCCCGGACCAGAACGGCAACGGCATCGACGACCGCACCGAGCGGACGACACCGCCTTCAGCCGGCGGCACACCGGGCCCCGTCGTCCCGCCGCCCGTCGACTGACCGATCACGCACACTGCTCGCATGAGCAGCACCCCCACGGGCCCGTCCGCCACCGCGGACGGGCCCGTGCTGGTTCCACGTGGAACCCAGCCGCCGTCCGCACCGGACCGCGTGGTGCCGTCCTGGACCGACCCCGTGGTGCGGCAGGCCAGCGAGGCCGTCGGGGGGCCGTGGGGCCGCTTCGCCGTCACCGGCCGGGCCCTGTTCTGGACGCCGCTGCGGGTGTGCCTCCTCTTCGCCACCCTGGCGCTCGCGGTCGCCTGGGTGAAGCAGGCGCCCTGCGCCGACGGGAACTGGGCCGGCTCGGTCCAGTACACGCACTTCTGCTACTCCGACACGGTGCCGCTGTTCGGGCTGCACGGCCTGGCCGACGGCGCGATCCCCTACCTGGACTCCGCCGTCGAGTACCCCGTGCTCACCGGCGGCTTCATGGCCCTCGCGGCCGCCGTCGCCGCCGGGTACGACCGCGCCGCGACGGCATCGGGCCTGCTGCCCGAGGTCGCGCCGGTGCTCAGCTACTACGTGGTGACCTGCCTGCTGCTCACCATCTGCGCGCTCCTCGTGGTGCGGGCCACCCTCGCGCTGGCCGGCCGCCGCCCGTGGGACGCGGCCATGATCGGGCTGTCCCCGCTGCTGGTGGTGCACGCCTTCACGAACTGGGACCTGCTGGCCGTCGCGCTCGCCACCTTCGGCATGTGGGCCTGGGCGAGGCACCGCCCGGTGCTCGCCGGCGTCCTGCTGGGCCTCGGCGTCGCCGCGAAGCTCTACCCGGCGTTGCTGCTCGCCGCGCTGCTGCTGCTCTGCCTGCGGGCCGGACGGCTGGCCGTGTGGGCGAGGACGGCGGCCGCCGCGGCGCTGACCTGGGTCGTGGTCAACCTCCCCGTCGCGGTGCTCGCACCGGAGAACTGGTCCCGCTTCTTCACCCTCAACAGGACGCGCCCGGCCGACCCCGACTCGCTGTGGAACATCGCCCTGCACGTGGCCGGGGACCAGCTGCTCGACGGCCCGCTGGCCGAGGGGCAGACGCCCACGGTGCTCAACGCGGCGGTCGCGGTCGTGCTCCTCGCCGCGCTCGGCGCGGTGGCCTGGCTGACGCTGGCCGCGCCGGTGCGGCCGCGGGTCGCCCAGATCGCGTTCCTGCTGGTCGCGGTCTTCCTGCTCACCAACAAGGTGTGGAGCCCGCAGTACTCGCTGTGGCTGCTCCCGCTCGCGGTGCTCGCCCGGCCCCGGTGGCGCTCGCTCCTGGCCTGGCAGGCCACCGAGGCGCTGCTCTGGGTGCCGCGCCTGCTCTGGTACCTGGGGACGGACAACCGAGGCATCGACGTGGAGTGGTTCTTCCTCGCCGTGACGCTCCGCGACGCAGCCGTCCTCGTCCTCGTGGCGCTGGTGGTGCGCGACGTCCTCCATCCCGACCGGGACGTCGTCCGCACCAGCTGGCCGGGGGTGGACGATCCGGCCGGCGGACCACTGGACCACGCCCCCGACCGGCGGGTGCTCCGGCGGTCAGCCGAGGGCGTCGCGTAGCAGCGCGATCTCGGCCGCGTGGCCGGCGGCGTCGCCGGGGGTCTCGAGGACCACCGGGCAGCCCGCCGCCCGCGCGACCTCCACCAGCACCTCGGCCGGGATCTCGCCGCCGGTCAGGGGCGCGTGCCGGTCGCGGCCGGACCCCGCCGGGTCGCGGCTGTTGTTCAGGTGCAGCAGGTCGATCCGGCCGGTCACCGCCCGGACGGCGTCGACGACGGTGCCGAGGTCCCAGCCGGCGGCCCAGCCGTGGCAGGTGTCCAGCACGAAACCGGCCCCGAACTCGCCGACGGCCTCCCACAGGCGGCCCAGCGCGTCCAGGTCGCGGGCCATCGCGTTGCCGCCGCCCGCGGTGTTCTCGATGAGCACCGGCACCGGGAAGCCGCCCTGCTCGGCCTGGCGGGAGAAGGTCTTGCGCCAGTTGTCCACCCCGACCGCGGGGTCGACGCCGGCCAGGACGTGCCCGCCGTGCACGACCAGGCCCCGGGCGCCGATCTCCGCGGCGGCCCGGGCGTGCTTGCCCAGCATCGTCCGGCTGGGGATGCGGATGCGGTTGTTCGTCGTCGCCACGTTGAGGACGTAGGGGGCGTGGACGTAGACGGCGACGTCCGAGCCCCGCAGCTCGTCGGCGTCGGGCCGGGGCCCGGGCGCCTTCCAACCCTGCGGGTCGCCGAGGAAGACCTGCACGGCGTCGGCGTCCACCTCCGCGGCACGGGCCAGCGGGCCGCCCCGGTCGAGGTCGCCGTCGTCGGCGAGGCCGGCGCCCACGTGTACGCCGATCGGGTGACCACCCATGCTGACCTCCGGTTTCCCGTGGATTTCCAGCTTGCCCGTATCGCGCGCGTCACATCATCGTTGTGGCTGTGACGGCGGTTACCCGCCGGTAGCACTGGGGCGTCGACGTGGAGGTAGCAGAGCATGGCAACGGGTCGCATCGGTCGCACGGCCCGCCGGGGCATCGCCGTGGCGGTCCTGGGCTGGCTGGGCGTGGCGGCGGCCTCGGTGGCGGCCCCCGTCGCCACCGCCGCCCCGACGGCGACCGTGCCGATCCGGGACCTGACCCAGCTCGTGGTCTCGGTCGACCAGGGCGGGGCGGTGACCTTCGTCAACGAGCTGCAGGACAGGACGGTGCAGGTGGGCGGTGGTGGGCTGCTGCCCTCGCTGATCAGCGTCACCGCCAGCACCGAGGTCACGCTCACCCTGCCGTCGGGGCAGCGGGAGCTCGCACCCGGCGCCGGCCACACCGAGCGCTTCGACCGCAGCTGCGTCGCCGGCTGCTGGCTGGCCTTCAGCTACTCGCTGGAATCCGGCGCCGCGCTCACCCAACCCCTGGTCGACGCCACGACCGCGCTCCTGCCGCCGCTGCCCCGGCCCCAGCCCCTCGTGGTGAACACGCTCCTGCCGCTGCCGAACGTGCCCGGCGTCAACCTGCCCCAGCTGCCGCCGGTGACGCTGCCGGCCGCCCCGCCCCCGTCGGCCCCGAAGCCCGCACCGGCGCCGGAGGCCCCGCAGCCACCGGCCACCGGGCAGCCGACCCCGGACGCCGCCCCGGCGCCGCAGGACGTGCCGGGCGACCAGTACACGTACGAGACCGGCTCCGGCGGGGCCGCGCAGCTCCTCCCCGGGGCCCGGGCCTCCGCCGCGGCGCTCGACCCGACCCGATCCGTGGCCCCCGGCCGGTCCGGGAGCGGCGGTGAGCGCGACGGCTCCGGCGGTGTCACCGGCACCTACGACGGCGCCACCGTCCCCGAGTTCGGGCAGCTGGCCGGCCTCAGCACGCCGGCGCCGGGCGCGGACGGGGACGGCGAGGCGGTCGCCTCCGGGGCGCAGCCGGGCACGCTGCCCGCCGCGGCGCTCGCTGCCGTCGTCGCGCTCGCCACGGTCACCGCCGCGCTGGTGCGCACCCTGCAGGCGGCCCGCGGGTCCCGCTGACGTCGGCCCCGTCCCGGGGGTCCCGCCCGAGCTCGCGAGGCGTCGGGAGGGGCGGGGTCCTCGGTCTGTGGGCAGCGCCTGGCCCGCCGGACCGGGCCGCTGGTAGCCTGGCGGCAGCGCGTTCCGGCTCCTGCCGGGGCGCGCGACGCGTGTACGACCCTCCTGCTGCAGATTCCCTGCAGCCGCGAAGACCAGAGGAGGTGGGGTTCTCCGTGCGTCACTACGAACTGATGGTCATTCTCGACCCCGACCTGGAGGAGCGCACGATCGCTCCCTCGCTCGACCGGTTCCTGACCGTCGTCACCAACTCCGGTGGCACCGTCAAGACCGAGATCTGGGGCCGTCGCCGCATGGCCTACGAGATCAAGAAGCACGTCGAGGGCATCTACGCCATCGTCGACATCCAGGCCGAGCCGGCCGCGGTGGCCGAGCTCGACCGGCAGCTGAACCTCAACGAGTCGGTCCTGCGCACGAAGCTGATGCGGCCCGAGGTCCACTGACCATGGCCGGCGAGACCGTCATCACCGTCATCGGCAACCTGACCGCCGATCCGGAGCTGCGCTTCACGCCGTCGGGCGCTGCCGTCGCGAACTTCACCGTGGCCTCCACGCCGCGGACCTTCGACCGCCAGTCGCAGGAGTGGAAGGACGGCGAAGCGCTCTTCCTCCGCTGCAACGTCTGGCGGCAGGCTGCGGAGAACGTGGCCGAGTCGCTGACCCGCGGGTCGCGGGTGATCGTGAGCGGTCGTCTGAAGCAGCGCTCGTTCGAGACGAAGGAAGGCGAGAAGCGCACCGTCGTCGAGCTCGAGGTCGACGAGATCGGCCCCTCGCTGCGCTACGCCACGGCCAAGGTCACCCGCGCCTCGCGCGGTGAGGGCGGCGGCGGTGGCGGCGGCTTCGGCGGCGGCGGTGGCGGCGGTTTCGGCGGCGGCGGTGGCGCGAGCGACCCGTGGTCGACCCCCGCCGGTCCGTCCGACGAGCCGCCCTTCTGACAGGACCTCCTCGCCCCCACACCTGGCTCCGCTCGGTGTGGGCCCCTGCGAGGAGGCCGTTCCATCCCCTCGATGTTCCTGATCTGACTACTGGAGAACTCCGGTGCCCAAGCCCCCTGTTCGCAAGCCCAAGAAGAAGGTCTGCCAGTTCTGCAAGGACAAGGCGACCTACGTCGACTACAAGGACACGACCCTGCTGCGGAAGTTCATCTCCGACCGCGGCAAGATCCGTGCCCGCCGCGTCAGCGGCAACTGCAGCCAGCACCAGCGGGACGTCGCCACGGCCGTGAAGAACAGCCGTGAGATGGCCCTGCTGCCCTACACCTCGACGGCGCGCTGATCATGAGCACGATGAAGCTGATCCTGACGCAGGAGGTCACCGGTCTCGGGTCCTCCGGCGACACCGTCGAGGTCAAGGGTGGCTACGGTCGCAACTACCTCCTCCCGCGCGGGCTGGCCATCGCGGCCACCCGGGGTGCGGAGAAGCAGGTCGAGTCCCTGCGCCGGGCGCGTGCCGCCCGCGAGGTGGCCTCGCACGAGGAGGCGCAGGCCGTGGCCGGCCGCCTGTCCGGGCTGACCGTCCGGGTGCCGGCGCGCGCCGGTGACGGCGGCCGCCTGTTCGGCCGGGTCACCACCGCCGACGTCGCCGCCGCCGTCACGGCCGCCGGCGGGCCGGAGCTCGACCGTCGCCGGATCGAGCTGCCCAGCAGCATCAAGACCACGGGTCAGCACACCGTCACCGTGCGGGTGCACCCCGAGGTCACGGCGCCGCTGACCATCGAGGTCGTCGCGAGCTGATCGGTCGCTGTCCCGCACGGGGACAGCACCGCCCACGAGGGGCGTCGGACGGGAGTCCGGCGCCCCTCGTGGCGTCTCCGGGTCCGGCGGTCGGGCCGACGTGGTCGGCGTGGTCCGACGTCGTGCGGATTCTGCGGACGATCGGCGGCTCGGGGGTCGAGCGCTGCCGGGGCGGTCGAGCGCTCCCAGGGCGGCCGCACGCCCGCGCGGGGTGTCCTCCCGCCCACCCGGTGCTCCGGGGCCCGTGCGGCCGCTCTGGGGGCGATGACGCCGGCGGTGCGTCGTGGCTCCCGCCGCCCACGGGGGCCCCGGCAGCCGGTCGGCGTCTCCGGGTGTGGCCGCTCCCCGGGGACCCCCGAGCAGGCCCCTGACCGCGCCGGTCACCGCTGTGACTCGTGGTGCGACGCCGGGATATTTCTTCCGATGTTTTCTCCGTCCACATCCGGTGCACGGCGTCCGTGCAGGTCAGCCGGGGTGGACCGGTCGGCGCGCGGTGACTGTCCCCCGGCTCCTCCACATGTCGACACGCCTCCGTCCACCGACTTGTCCACAAGTTGTGCAGATCGGCGTGCACACCGGTGGTGGACGTGGCCTCCGCGGCTTCCTAACGTCCTGTCCGGCCCCCGAGCGGACGACGGATTGTCGGTCCCCTCCGGTAGGCAGGAGCCGAACACGTGTTCGGCACGGCGCCGTCCGCCGAGCTCGCGTACTTCCCCTGCGCGCGGTGGTGATGCGGGCGCGCCCGCAAGGAGATGGAGGTACCCCCGTGGCGGTGGCCGACGAGTTCAGCCGACCGTCCGCGACGGCGCCGGAGTACGACCGGCAGCCCCCGCAGGACGTAGCGGCGGAGCAGTCGGTGCTCGGCGGCATGCTGCTGAGCAAGGACGCGATCGCCGACGTCGTGGAGGTCTTGCACGGCAACGACTTCTACCGGCCGGCGCACCAGGTGATCTTCGACTGCATCCTGGATCTCTACGGGCGCGGCGAACCGGCGGACGCGATCACCGTCGCGGCGGAGCTGAACCGGACCGACCAGCTGTCGAAGATGGGCGGCGCTGTCTACCTGCACACGCTCATCCAGTCGACGCCGACGGCGGCGAACGCCGGCTACTACGCCGCGATCGTCGCCGAGCAGGCGGTGCTGCGCCGCCTGGTGGAGGCCGGCACCCGGGTCGTTCAGCTCGGCTACGGCGCAGCCGGCGGCAAGGGCGACGTCGACGACATCGTGGACCGCGCCCAGCAGGAGATCTACGACGTCACCGAGAAGCGCATGAGCGAGGACTACTCGCGCCTCGAGGACGTGCTCCAGCCGACGATGGACGAGCTGGACGCGATCGCCTCCCGCGGTGGCACCGCGCGCGGCGTCCCCACCGGCATCCGCGACCTCGACGAGCTCACCAACGGTCTGCAGGCCGGCCAGATGGTCGTCATCGCGGCCAGGCCTGGGGTGGGCAAGTCGACCCTGGGACTCGACATCGCGCGGTCGGCGACGGTGAAGCACCAGATGCCGGCGGTGATCTTCTCGCTGGAGATGAGCAAGCACGAGATCACCATGCGTCTGCTCTCGGCCGAGGCGAAGGTGCCGCTGCACCACATGCGCGCCGGCACGCTCTCCGACGAGGACTGGGCCAAGCTGGCCCGCCGCATGGGCGAGGTGGCCGACGCCCCCCTCTACATCGACGACTCACCGAACATGACGATGATGGAGATCCGGGCCAAGGCGCGGCGGCTCAAGCAGCGCAACGACCTCAAGCTCGTGGTCATCGACTACCTCCAGCTGATGACCTCGGGCAAGCGGGTCGAGAGCCGCCAGCAGGAGGTCTCGGAGTTCTCCCGTGCGCTGAAGCTGCTGGCCAAGGAGCTCGAGGTCCCGGTCATCGCGATGTCGCAGCTGAACCGTGGCTCGGAGCAGCGGCAGGACAAGAAGCCGATGCTGTCGGACCTCCGTGAGTCCGGCTCGATCGAGCAGGACGCCGACATGGTCATGATGATCCACCGCGAGGACATGTACGAGAAGGAGTCCCCGCGGGCCGGCGAGGCGGACATCATGCTGGTCAAGCACCGCAACGGCCCGACCGCCAACGTCACCGTCGCCTTCCAGGGCCACTACAGCCGCTTCGTCGACATGGCCAACTGAGCAGACCCAGGTCGAGCGACGGCTGAACGCCAGAGGCCCAGAACCGTCACGGTTCTGGGCCTCTGCCGTTCAGCGGCGCCGCTGGATCAGGCGGCGGCCTTCTGCTGCAGCGCGCGGCGGACCTTGGGCCCGCCGGTGGTCATCTTGTACAGCTTGGCCAGCTGCGCCGGGGCGTTCTTCGGCGTCGTCTCGGCCAGCCAGCCGTTGGGCAGCGAGAGCCGGATGACCTTGTGCCACGCGCTCGCGACCTGCTTGTACAGCGGGGCGGAGTGGTAGCTCAGGCCGTAGCGGTCGAAGATCTCCTTCACCCGCGGGGCGATCTCGGCGTACCGGTTGCTGGGGATGTCGGGGAACAGGTGGTGCTCCACCTGGTGCGACAGGTTCCCGGTCATGATGTGCATGGCCTTGCTGCCGGAGATGTTCGCCGAGCCCAGCATCTGGCGGACGTACCACTCACCGCGGGTCTCGCCCTCGATCGAGGTCTTCTCGAAGGTCTCGACGCCCTCGGGGAAGTGCCCGCACATGATCACCGAGTGCGACCAGAGGTTGCGCACCACGTTGGCCGTGAAGTTCGCCGCCAGGGTCGGTACGAACGACGGGCCCGACAGCAGCGGGTGGACGACGTAGTCCTTGGCGGCCTGGTTGCGGATCTTCTTCAGGACCTGCTTGGCGGCGGCGCGGAACGCGGGGTCCTTGCGACGCTTCTTGGTGGCCAGGTTCTTGCCCAGCTCCAGGTCGTACGCCGCGATGCCGTACTCGAAGAAGCAGGCGTTGATGAAGTTCCAGAGCGGCTGCGCCAGGTACATCGGGTGCCACTTCTGGTCCTCGTCGACGCGCATGATGCCGTAGCCGAGGTCGTTGTCCTTGCCGATCACGTTCGTGTACGTGTGGTGCAGCTCGTTGTGCGAGTGCTTCCACTGCTCGGCGGGGCTGGCCATGTCCCACTCCCACGTCGTGGAGTGGATCTTCGGGTCCCGCATCCAGTCCCACTGGCCGTGCAGGATGTTGTGCCCGATCTCCATGTTCTCGAGGATCTTGGCGACCGACAGCCCCGCGGTCCCGAGCACCCAGGCCGGCGGGAACTTCGAGAACAGCAGGACGGCGCGGCTGCCGAGCTCCAGCTTGCGCTGGACGTCGATGACCGTGCGGATGTACTTGGCGTCGTCCTCCCCGAGGCTGTCGCGCACCTCCTGGCGGATGGTGTCGAGCTCCTTGCCGATGAGCTCGATGTCCTCGGGGGTGAGGCGCTCGATCGGGTTGTCGGGCTTCTTCTGGATGACGGTCATGGGGAGCTCCTCTGCTCGGGCTCGGTCAGTGGTCGATGTCGCAGGCGCCGGCGGCGGCGCTGACGCAGGTCTGGATGAGGACGCCGTCCCCGACGTCCTCGGCGGTGGTGATCTCGCCGTTGCGCAGGTCGCGGACCGCACCCGCCCGCATGGGGAGCACGCAGCCGTAGCAGATGCCCATGCGGCACCCGCTCGGCATGAGGACGCCGGCCTCCTCGGCGGCGTCGAGGATCGGCGTGGCACCGTCTGCCTCGAGGGTGGTCCCGTTCTTGGTGAAGGTGACCGTGCCGCCCTCGCCGGTGACGAGGATCCGCGGGCGGAAGCGCTCGGTGTAGAGCCGGTCGGCGATGCCCACCGAGGCCCAGTGCTCCTCCAGCGCCTCCAGCATGCCCACCGGGCCGCAGGCCCAGGTGGCGCGCTCGTGCAGGTCGGGCACCAGCTCGGCGATCGACCGGGCGTCGAGCATCCCGGCGCTGTCGGTGTGCTGCTCGATCAGCCGGATCCGGCCCTCGGCGGCCAGCTGCCGCAGCTCTGCACCGAAGACGACGTCGTCGGCGGTGGGCGCGGAGTGCACCAGCACGGTGTCGGCCAGGCGGTCGACCGAGTTGCGCAGGATGCCCATGACCGGGGTGATGCCGGAGCCGGCGGTGACGAACAGCGCCTTGGCGGGCACCTGCTCGGGCAGGCAGAACTCACCGGTGGCCTGGTCCAGCTGGACGATCGTGCCCGGCTTCACGCGGCGCACCAGGTGGTTGCTCACCTTGCCGTCCGGGATCGCCTTCACGGTGATGGTGAAGCAGCCATCGGCCCGGCCGAGCACCGAGGTGATCGAGTAGGCGCGCCACTGGCGGACGCCGTCGATGTCGATGCCGATGCGCACGTACTGGCCCGGGACGTGCGGCAGCCAGTCGCGACCGGGGCGGATCACGATGGTCGCGGCGTCGCGGGTCTCCCGCTGGACGGCCTCGATCCGGCCGCGCAGGGCCGCTCCGGAGCGGAGCGGGTCGAACAGGTCCAGGTAGTCGACCGGCAGCAGCGGGGTGGTCACCAGCTCGGCGAGCTTGAACACCCTGTCCCGCAGCGCCGTGCGCGACGGCGTGCGAGCCGCGGCGGGGCGCGGAGCGGTGGCTGTCATGCACTTAGCTTTCCCAGTCCACCTGCCAGATACCTGTGCCGCTGACGTGAATCGGGCGGTAGCTTCTGTTCCCGGAGAACAAAGGAGGCACGATGTCGCTGGACGCCGCACCGTTCCCGGAGGCCGTGGCGGCGGCGATGCGCACCGAGCTGCCCGCGGTCGCCGAGCGCGCCGTCGAGGAGATCATCGTGGCCGTCCCGGGCTACGCCGACGCCTTCCTCGGTCCCATGGGACGCAAGATCTCCACCGCGGTCGAGCTGGCGCTGCGGGGTTTCCTCCAGCTGGCCGCCGTCGGGGGCAACGTGGACGCCGGCACGCCGGGCGGCCCGGTCGTCGAGGCGGCCTACGCCCTGGGCCGCGGCGAGGCGCGCAGCGGCCGCTCGATGGACGCGCTGCTGGCCGCCTACCGGGTCGGCGCGCGGGTGTCGTGGCGGGACATGAGCGCCACCGCCGTCCGCGCGGGCCTGGACCCCATGTCGCTGGCCCGGTTCGCCGAGCTCGTCTTCGCCTACATCGACCAGCTCTCCGCCGCGAGCGTCGCCGGGCACGCCGACGAGCTGGCCTCCAGCGGCCGGGTGCGCCAGCGCCAGCTGGAGCGGCTGGCGCGGGGCCTGCTCATCGGCAGCCCGCACAGGGAGCTGGCCGAGATGGCGGAGCGGGCGGAGTGGACCCCGCCGCGCACGCTGACCGTTGTGCTGCTGCCCGAGGGCAGGGTCCGCGGGGTGATGGTCTCCCTCGACCCGCGCACGCTCGTGACCGCCGAGGACCTGCCCGGGCTGGATCCCGCCGAGGAGCTGGCGGCGCTGCTCGTGCCGGATGCCGAGGGCGCGGCGCGAGGGGCGCTGCTGCGCGGCCTGGCCGGCCGCCGGGCGGTGGTCGGGCCCGCCCGGCCCTGGTGGGGCGCCCAGGCCTCCTACGGCCGCGTGGTGCGCGCCCTCCGCCTGGGCATGGCAGCGGTCGAGGACGCGCCCCTGGACACCGACGCCCGGCTCGCCGAGCTGGTGCTGCGGGCCGACGAGGAGGCGCTGGCCGACCTGCGGGTGCGGGCGCTGGCCCCGCTGGAGGAGGTGGGGGAGAGCGCCCGGGAGAAGCTGACCGAGACGCTGCGCTCCTGGCTGCTGCACCACGGCCGGCGCGACCAGGTCGCCGCGGCGCTGTTCGTGCACCCGCAGACCGTGCGCTACCGGATGACCCAGCTGCGCCAGCTCTACGGCCCCCGGCTGGAGGACCCGCGGACGGTGCTGGAGCTCACCGTCGCGCTCGGCGTCGCGCCGGCGCCCCCGGCGCCCGGTGGGCCGGGGTGACCCTCGGGTCGGGCGCGGCCCGGCTGGTCGAGGAGGTGCGGACGGCGGTCGGCGCCGACCGGGACGACGTGGCGCCGGTGGTGCACGGGCGCACCGGCCTGGCCGGCCCCCTGGACGTCCCGGGGCTCGCGGTAGGTGCGGTCGCCGCCCAGCTGCTCGCCGCCCGAGCGCTCGACGACGATGCGCTCGACGACGGTGCGCTCGACGACGGTGCGCCGGCCCGGGTCCGGATCGACGCCGGGCACGTCGCCGCCTCCTTCGCCGGCGAGCGGCACGTCAGGTTTCACGGGAAACCGGCCGGTGGCGGATTCGCCCCGCTGTCGCGCTTCTGGCGGACCGCCGACGGCTGGGTGCGGCTGCACGGCAACTACCCGCGCCACCGCGCCGCCGTCCGCGTGGTGCTCGGCGAGGAGGTGGCGTCGGCCGCGCTGGAGTGGCGCGCCGAGGAGCTGGAGACGGCGGTGGTGGCGGCCGGCGGTGCGGCGGCCGCCGTCCGGAGCGCGGCGGCCTGGGCCGCGCACCCGCAGGCGGCGGCGCTGCACGGGCAGCCGCTGGTGGTGGTGACCCGGGCGGCGGAGCACCCGGGACGCCGGGTGCGCCTCCGCGGGTTGCGGGTGCTCGACCTGACCCGCGTCATCGCCGGCCCCGTCGCCACGCGGGCACTGGCCGCGCAGGGTGCGGACGTCCTCCGGGTCGACTCCCCGCGCGCACCCGACGACCCGGGGCTGCTGCTCGACACCGGCGCGGGCAAGCGGCACGTGCTGCTCGACCTCGCGCACCGGCACGACCGCGGCCGGGTGGAGGAGCTGCTGGCCGGGGCCGACGTCGTCGTCCAGGGATACCGGCCGGGCGCGCTCGACGCGCACGGTCTCGATCCCGGGTCGCTGGCCGGGCGCCACCCGCACCTGGTGGTCGCCCGCCTGTCGGCGTGGGGCACCCGCGGGCCGTGGGGGAGCCGCCGGGGGTTCGACTCGCTGGTCCAGGCGGCGACCGGCATCGCCGTGCTCTACGGCGACGGCGGCGCGCCCGGTGCGCTGCCCGTGCAGGCGCTCGACCACGCGACCGGGCACCTGGCCGCGGCCGCCGTCCTCGGCCTGCTGCGTCGCCAGCGCGACGAGGGAGGCGGCTGGTGCGCCGAGCTCTCCCTCGCCGCCACGGCGCACCACCTGCTCGCGGCGGGGCCTGCCGACGAACCACCGGGGCCGGCACCGGACCCGGGGCCGTGGCTGGTCGAGCTCCCGTCGCCGGCCGGACCGGTGACCGTCGTCGCGCCACCGGGTGCACCTGCACGGCCGACGGGGGCATTGCTGCCGCCCCACGCCCGGCCGCGCTGGCTCCCCTGACGACCCGGCCGCCGATCCGCCAGGCTGACGCGGTGACCGTCGACCTGACCGCCGCCGCAGGGTTCCTCGCCAGCGCCGGGCGGGTGCTGGACCGCCGCCGCTTCGAGTTCCTGTTCGACGGGGGGCCGCTGGAGCCGGTGCTCGCCGCCGTCGAGGGCTACCGCAACGCCGACGGTGGCTACGGGTGGGGGCTCGAGCCGGACCTGCGCTCGGCCACCAGCCAGCCCGGCGGGGCGCTGCACGCGCTCGAGGTGTTCGCCGACGTCACGCCGGCCACCACGGCGCAGGCCCGCGAGCTCTGCGACTGGCTCGCGGCGGCGAGCCTGCCCGACGGCGGACTGCCCTTCGCACTGCCGGTCCCCGATCCGGCCGCCTGCGCCCCGTTCTGGACCGGCGCCGACCCGACCCGGTCGTCGCTGCAGATCACCGCCGTCGTCGCCGCGACCGCGCACCAGGTCGCCGCAGGCGATCCGGCCGTGGCCCGGCACCCGTGGCTGGACCGGGCGACCGGCTACTGCCTCGACGCCGTCGGTGAGGTGGACGGCGGCACCCACGCCATGGAGCTGGCCTTCGCGGTCCGGTTCCTCGACGCCGTCGCCGCGGCCCGGCCGGAGGCGGCGGGCCTGGTGGAGCGGCTGTCCGCCTTCGTCCCGGACGACGGCCGGCTGCACGTGGCCGGGGGCGCCGTCGACGAGTACATGCGGCCGCTGGATTTCGCGCCCCTGCCCGGCGGCCCGGCGCGGACCCTGTTCGCCCCCGGCGTCGTGGACGCCGAGCTCGACCGGCTGGCGGAGGGGCAGCAGGCCGACGGCGGGTGGGCGGTGGACTTCGGCAGCTTCTCCCCCGCGGCCGCGCTGGAGTGGCGCGGCCACCGCACGGTGCAGGCGCTCGTGCTCCTGCGGGCCAACGGGCGGCTCTGAGCGCCCCGGAGGCACACGCCATCCGCCGGGCGGCCGGCGTGCGGACACCGGGTACGCCGTGCGGTTCGCCGATGACCCTGATGGGCCGCACGGCGCCCTGGTGAGGTCAGGCGGGGCGCAGCAGCGCGACCAGGAACTCCGAGTCGGGTGTGAACGGCCGCAGGTCCCAGGTCGAGAGCAGCAGGTCGGGCGCCCAGCCGGCCGCCTGCGCGTCGGCGAGGAACTCGTCGAAGTCGTAGCCGCGTCCGGCACCGAAACCGATCGCCGCCCGGCCCTCGGGGGCGACGTGGGCGCGCAACCGCCGCAGCACTGCCCCGCGGGTCGACGGCGCGAGGAACGCCATGACGTTCCCGGCGCTCACGATCGCATCGAAGGGCTCGTCGATGCCCCGGGCCGGCAGGTCGAGTTCGGCGAGGTCGCCGACCAGCCACCGCGGGCCCGGGTGGTCCTCCTCGGCCGCCGCGATGAGCACCGGGTCGACGTCGACCCCCACCACCCGGTGGCCCACCTCGTGCAGGTGCCCGCCGACCCGCCCGGGGCCGCACCCGGCGTCCAGGACCCGCGATCCGCGAGGCAGCATCGCGTCGACCAGCCGCGCCTCACCCACCAGGTCCATCCCCTGCTCGGCGAGCGTGCGGAACCGCTGCACGTAGGCCGCCGAGTGGGAGGGGTCCTCCTCGGTCAGGCGGATCCAGGCGCTGGGTTCGGGACGTGCGGCCATGGAGCCGTTCTACAGGTGGGGGTGCCCGGTGCGCAGGACCGGGCGGGTGTCACGCGGGAGGTCTCCAGTCGGGCGGGTCGGTGGGCTGCAGCGCCGGGTCGTCGGCGGCCAGCGTGCGCACCGGCCCGGGCGGCGTCAACGGCCCCTCGAAGCGCACCGTCACCCGGCCCAGGCCCCGGCCCCACACCCAGCCGGCGCCGAGTTCCTCGTGCCGCACGTCCTGGCCGGGCCACCACCGCTTCTCGACCGGCAGCGGCGGCTCCGCGGTCGCCTGCGGTTCGGGCGCCGCGGCCTCCTCGCCGGTCTCGTCGTCCTCGGCGGTGAAGAGATCGCCCTGCGCGTAGAGGGAGAGCCCGGAGACCCCGACGCCGAGCAGCCGCAGCCCGCCACTGGTGCCGGCCTCGGTGAGCAGCCGTCGGGCGGTGGCGCCGATCAGCCGGGCGTCGTCGGTCGGCTGCGGCAGCGTCTGCGAGCGGGTGATCGTGGTGAAGTCGTACCGGCGGAGCTTCAGCGTGACCGTGCGCCCCGAGTAGGCCGACGCGCGGAGCCGGTTCCCCACCCGGGCCGCCATCGAGTCGATCTCGCGGTTCAGCACGGCGAGGTCGGTGAGATCCCGCTCGAAGGTCTCCTCGTGCGACACCGACTTCACCTCCCGGTCGGGGACGACGGCGCGGTCGTCCTCGGCGCGGGCCAGGGCGTGCAGCCCCGCGCCGTGCGCGCGGCCCGCCAGCGCCACCAGGTCCGGGAGCGACTTGGCGGCGAGGTCGCCCACCGTCCGCACGCCGACCTGGTGCAGCCGCTCCGCCGTCGCCGGGCCGACGCCGCCGAGCCGGGTGACCGGCAGCGGATGCAGGAGGTCGAGCTCGGCGCCCGGGGCCACGACGACGAGGCCGTCGGGCTTCTCGAGGTCGGAGGCGATCTTGGCCATCAGCTTCGAGCTGCCGATGCCGACCGACCCGGTGACCCCGCCGGTGGCCGCGGCGATGCGCTCCTTGAGCCTCTCGGCTAGTTCCGTCACACCGGAAACCGAGAGGTCGTGCCCGGGTCCCGCGGCGAGGTCGACGTACGCCTCGTCGATCGAGACGGGTTCCACCAGGGGTGAGAGCTCGCGCAGCAGATCCATGACGACGTCGGAGGTGCGGCGGTAGGCGGCGAACCGGCCGCCGAGGAAGGCGGTGCCCGCGGGGCAGCGCCGGCGGGCCTCCGCCGTGGACATCGCCGAGCGCGCGCCGTACGCCCGCGCCTCGTAGGAGGCGGTGGCGACGACGCCCCGGCCGCCCACGCCGCCGACGACGACCGGCCGGCCGCGCAGCGAGGGCTTGTCCCGCTGCTCGACCGCGGCGAAGAAGGCGTCGAGGTCCAGGTGCAGGATGCTCGCCTCCCGCCTCATGCCACCGATGATCGCCCGTCGCGCCCCGCGGCAGGCGGATGACCCTCCGGGGCAGGGACGGCGGCGGGGCCGATCCGGTCCCGGCGGCGCGAGCGGGCCCACGGTGCCGCGGAGCCGGTGGTGCCCTTCCCCCGGTGCCCGGGTCGGCGGGCTCACGGGCGCTGGCCGCTCCGGAGAGCGGCCCGGGCTCCGAGGTGTGACAGCCCGGCGGTCGCCGTCCATGCCGTGCCGAGAGCGGCGGCCGCACCGGCGACGACCGTGGGCGCCCATGACGGCTCCTGGTGGACGACGTCACCGGTGGCCGGGTCCGTCCACGTGCAGGCGACCCCGAGGGGCAGCGCTGATGCGGTGACCCGGACCTGCCACGTCTCGTACGGCGGGCTGTACGGCGCTCCCCGCGACGAGCAGGCCTCGTGGCGGCCGTCGCCGAGCGCCGGCGCCCACGCCACCGCGAGGGTGCCCAGGGTGAGCAGGGCCGCGAGCGCGAGAACGGCCACCCCGGGACGGGCGGGCACCCGCCACCGCCTCGGGTTCCGCCCGCCCAGGACCACCTCCGCCGCCCTCAGCCCTCGGTGAGGGCGGCGGCGGGCAGCCAGTCGGCGTCGAGCAGTTCGGCGATCTCCCGCAGCGAGGAGGTGTCCGCGCCGGCCGTGGAGCCGCTCACCGCGAGCCGCTCCACCATCACCCGCGCGACCTGCTCCTCCACCGTGTCGGCGGCGAAGGCCACCCGCCACGGCGAGGAGCGCCCGTCGCGGTGGGTGCGCCCGGTGACCTGCCGGGCCTGGATGCCGGAGAAGCGCGGCTGGTGGAACAGCCCCACGCGCGGGATCTCCGAGGCCGTGGAACCGTCGGGCAGCAGCTCCCCGGCGTGCAGGCTCATCGACGCCGTGACGGTGAAGACGCAGACCGCGGCGTCCCCCCGCTGGAAGCGCAGCCGTTCGGCCTCGACGTCGAACCGGTCGCGGCCGTAGATCCCGGCCACCGGGATCCCCGCGTCGAGCAAGGCCTGACGGATCGGGTCGGCCGCCGTCTCCACGAACTCCACCGACACCGCGACCTGCCGCTCGGCCTCGACCTGCGCCTTGATCCAGTCGACCGTGGCCTGCACACGGATCAGCCCGGCCTTCTGGCGGAACCGGAGCAGGGCGGCCCGGCCTCGCGCGGTCTGCCGGCTGCGCCGCGCCAGGCGCATCTCGGCCCGGAACTCCGACCACTCCGCCTCGTACTGCGTCCGCTCGGCCGGGGTGAGCAGCACCGGGGTGCCGGTCACCGACACCGGCCCCCACGGCGCGGGACGGTGCAGCGTGGCCGGCGGGTCTGCGTCGGCGAGCCAGGACTGCAGGCGGGCCAGGTCCGCCCGGCGCGCGTCGGCGTCCTCGGTCCACTGCCAGCCGTAGCGGCCACGTTCCACGTGGAACGTGTGCCGCTCCAGCGCCTTCGGGAGGTCGGCCCACTCCTTGATCGACTCCCCGTGCCGGGCGGCGAACTCGGGCGCCAGGTAGGGCAGTTCCAGCGGCGTGTGCGCCGGCGTCGCGGTCGCGGCGAGCACGTACGGGGTGTCCTTGACCCGGGCGGCGCCGGAGACGGCCTTCCAGTGCCTCCAGCGCTGGGTGGTCGTGTGCCGCACCATGTGCGCCTCGTCGGCGACGACGACGTCGAACCGCAGCCTGGCCACCTTGCCCAGTCGATCCCAGGTGGTGACGCACCAGCGCAGCCCGCCGTCGCCGAACCCGGCGATGGAGCGGGCCCAGTGCGGGATGGTGATGGCGGCCGGTCGGTCGGCGATGACCAGCACCGTGCGCACCGGTCGCTGCGCGGCGATCTCGTGCACCGCCAGGATCGCGGTCCCGGTCTTGCCCACGCCCGGGTCGTCGCCGAGGAGGAAGACCCGCCCGCCCGCGGCGGCGTGCGCGGCGACGACGGCGGCGCCCTCCTCCTGCTGGGGGCGCGGGACGAGCGCGGGGGTGACCGGCAGCGGACGCGGCGCCTCGTTCAGCTCGTCCTCGAGGAAGCGCTCGAGGCTGTAGGCGGGCGGGTCGTACGGCGCGAGCTCGGGCGGGAGCGCCCGGCCGACCCACACGTGCGCCTGCAGCCCGGGGTGCCAGACGGCTCCCGGAGCCGGGGCGCGGAAGGGCACGGCGAGCACCCACACCCGTTCGCCCGGACCGGCCGTGGGCAGCTCGGGAGCGGTCTTCTTCGGCGCCGGCCTCCGCGGGGAGGCCTTCCGGGTCGCCGTCGTCCGGCGCGTGCGCGTGCTGCCGCCCGTGCTGCGGCTGCTGCCCGCGCTCCGGCGTCGTCCTGGCATGGCCACCCCCCCCGTCGATCCTCCGGCACCGTAGAGGCCGGGGGTGACGGCCCCGGGCAGGCGGCCAGCGCGCCGTCCTCGGATCGTCACGCGATCGACATGCCACCGGGCTGCCCGGATGCGGTAGACCGGTCGGTGACAGCAGCCGGCGCTCGATCGGTCTCCCGTCGTCCGCCGGTCCGGATGCGACGTCTGGGCAGCGATGCCCGCGCGGGAGGACCCGATGACCAGAGCCCTGCGTCTCCTGCTCGCCGCCCTCGTCGCCGTGGCGGCCGTGGTGCTGCAGCCCGCCGTCGCCTCGGCCGCGGAGCGGACCGTGACCTACACGGTGTCCACGCGCGGCACGGTCGTCGGCGACCTGGGCCACTTCGCCACCGTGGCGCGCGATGCGCTCAACGACCCGAGAGGGTGGAGTCTCGGTGGCACCGTGGCGTTCGAGCAGGTGGGCTCGGGCAGCGAGTTCGACCTCATCCTGGCGTCGCCGTCCGTGATCGCCGCCGCCTCCCCGGGATGCAGCGCCCAGTGGAGCTGCCGGGTGGGGCGCTCGGTCTACATCAACGACGAGCGGTGGCGCTTCGGCACGGCGTCGTGGCCGCACGGCATCGACACCTACCAGCGCTACGTCATCAACCACGAGGTCGGGCACTGGATCGGCTTGGGGCACACCGACTGCCCCACCGCCGGCCGGACGGCGTGGGTGATGCAGCAGCAGTCGATCTCCCTGCAGAGCTGCCGGGCCAACGTGTGGCCCGTCATCGCCGAGCGCGAGCGGGCGGGCTCCCTGCTGGGGGTCTCCGTCGGCTGGTCGGCGATCGAGGCGCACTACCGGGCTCTGGGCCAGGAGGGCGGGATCCTGGGTGTGCCGGTGGACTGGGAGCAGCGCTCGCCGGACGGCGTCGGCGCGTATCAGAACTTCGCCCGCCCGGCGACGATCTACTGGAGTCCGGCGACGGGGGCGCACGAGATCTACGGGGCCATCCGCGGGCACTACGGGTCGCTGGGCTACGAGCTCGGGGTGCTGGGCTACCCGACGACCGGCGAACGCGGCTCACCGGACGGCGTCGGGCGGTACCAGAACTTCTCGCGCCCGGGGACCATCTACTTCACGCCGGCGACGGGGGCGCACGAGATCTACGGCGCGATCCGGGGGCACTACGGGTCGCTGGCGTACGAGCTGGGTCCGCTGGGCTACCCGATCACCGGCGAGCGGGGCTCACCGGACGGGGTGGGCCGGTACCAGAACTTCTCCCGGCCTGGCGGTGCCTCGATCTACTTCACGCCGAGCACGGGGGCGCACGAGGTCTACGGGCCGATCTGGTCCCGCTGGGGGGAGACCGGCTGGGAGCTGGGACAGCTCGGCTA
The DNA here is from genome assembly GCF_054050875.1 of Blastococcus sp. SYSU DS0541. Lineage (NCBI taxonomy): Bacteria > Bacillati > Actinomycetota > Actinomycetes > Geodermatophilales > Geodermatophilaceae > Blastococcus > Blastococcus sp. SYSU DS0541. The sequence goes on from NZ_JBJHAD010000007.1 coordinate 197,027, forward strand.
CCCGGTGAGCGGTGTCTACGACGTCGCCGGCGGCAGCCGGACGGACTTCGAGGGCGGTCACATCACCCTGGACGACGCGACCGGCGAGACCGAGGTCGTGTTCGACTGACCGCGGAGCCGCACGGCACCGCACGCTCTGGTGGAATCGCCGGGTGACGGAGAACGCCGAGGAAGCCCTGCACGCCCGGACGCTGGGCGAGGCCGGCCCGCGCGTGGTGTTCGTCCACGGTCTGTTCGGCCAGGGCAAGAACTGGACGACGATCGCCAAGGGCCTGGCCGACGACCACCGGGTGACCCTCCTGGACCTGCCCAACCACGGCCACTCCCCGTGGACCGAGCGGGTGGACTACGTGGACATGGCCGAGATGGTCGCGGCCGAGCTGGAGTCGTTCGGCGAGCCGGCCACGCTCGTCGGGCATTCCATGGGCGGCAAGGTCGCGATGCAGCTGGCGCTGCGCCGGCCGGAGCTGCTGCGGGCGCTCGTCGTGGTCGACATCGCACCGGTCGAGTACCCGCTGCAGGGTGGCCGCACCGAGGACCCCGACGAGGAGGCCTCGCCGTTCGCCGCGTTCATCGCCGCGATGCGGGCGGTGGACCTGGAGGCGCTGGAGTCCCGCGCCGACGCCGAGGCCGCCCTGCGTGCCGCCGTCCCCAGCCGGATGGTGCGCAGCTTCCTGCTGCAGAGCCTGAGCCGGGAGGAGGAGGGCGACGGCTGGCACTGGCGGCTGAACCTCGAGCTCCTCGAGCGGGACCTCGGCGAGCTGCGCGGCTTCCCCGAGCCCCCGCCCGGCGCGACCTTCGACGGGCCGGTGCTCTGGATCGCCGGGGCGAACTCGCACTACGTGCTCCCGGAGGACCGGCCGCACATGGATGCGATCTTCCCGTCCACGCGCCTGGTGAAGGTGAAGAACGCCGGGCACTGGGTGCACTCCGAGCAGCCCGACATCTTCCTCGCGACGCTGCGTCGGTTCCTCGAGGCGGTGGAGTGACCGTCACCCGGTCGCTCCTGCTGTTCGCGCTGGCGGCGGTCGCCGAGATCGGCGGTGCCTGGCTCGTCTGGCAGGGGGTGCGTGAGCACCGCGGCTGGCTGTGGATCGGCGCGGGGGTGATCGCGCTCGGCCTGTACGGGTTCGTCGCGACGCTGCAGCCCGACGCCCACTTCGGCCGGATCCTCGCCGCCTACGGCGGTGTCTTCGTGGCGGGTTCGCTGGCCTGGGGCATGGTCGTCGACGGGTTCCGCCCCGACCGCTACGACGTCGCGGGCGCGCTGATCTGCCTCGTCGGCGTCGCGGTGATCATGTACGCCCCGCGGGGCGCATAGCGGTCAGCGGGGTGCCGCCGGTGGGTCAGGGGCCGGCGCGGCTGAGGATCTCGGTGCCGTCGGGCCGGTAGGTGCGCCACTGGCTCGTGCCGGGATCCCGGCGGAGGGTGAAGCCGCCTTCGTGGCAGCTGGTGTGGTGCCGTTCGCAGAGCAGCGCCCCGTTGTCGCAGCTCGTCGGCCCGCCGTGCGCCCAGTGGACGACGTGGTGGACGTCGCACCACTCCGGCGGGGCGTCGCAGCCGGCGAAGACGCAGTGCCCGTCGCGGACCTCGACGGCCCGGCGGATCGCCGCCGACGCGGTCCGCTGCGCGCGCCCGACGTCCAGCGGCAGCCCGTCGGGGCCGGTGATGACGCGGGCGACGCCGGCGTCGCAGGCCAGCCGGCGTGCCGTCTCGGGGTTGATGGGACCGGCCCAGCCCAGGGATCCGCCGGCCACGCCGGGTGCGCCGCGGGCGGCGCACAGGGGGAACCAGTCGATCGTCACGCGCACGTGCGGCCGTTCACCGCGGACGTCGGGGAGCAAGCCGCCGTCGAGAGCCCCGCGAGCCAGCGCGACCAGCGCATCGGCCTGCCGCTCGGCGTGGGAGCGGAGGTCACCGGCGGGGCGGTCGCCGTTCATGAGTGCGGTGAGCGCGCTGTGCAGGTACTCACCGCCGACGGCATCGAGGTCACCGCGCAGGTGCACCCGCCCGTCGAGCCCCGACGCCATGGTGAACCGGCGGCGGACGTCGGCGGCGTCGTCCAGGGTCCCGTCGGGATCCACCCCGGCGACCCACTCCTTGACCGCCCCGAGCGGTCTCGTTCGGGGCGGTGGCCCGGGCCAGGTCGGCCAGGATGCCGTCGGTCTCGCCGAGGTCGATACCGATCTCGGCGGCCTTGGCGATCCGGCCAGGCGTCATGGCCTTCGTGATCGCCCGGGCATGCGCCGCACTGATCGCCCCGGCTGCGAACGCTGCCGCGGTCCCTGGGAGCTGTTCGAGCCGCCGGCCCGTCGAGACCGTCGTCGTGGCTTGCTCGGGGGCCATGCGGCAGCTACCCCGCAGCCAAGCCTTCATGGAGACGGCGCCGTCGCGGCGGTAGGCCTCCCGGCGATCGGCCGCGCGCACGGCGGTGGTCAGCGACGCGGTGACCCGGTTGACCGCGGTGCTCAGCTCACCGACCAGGTCCAGCAGCGTGTCATCCGACAGCCCGCCCAGGTCGATCGACGCCAGCTCGTCCAGGGCAGAACGCAGCTCGGACACCGGCTGCCTCCCTCCCGCCAGGACCTCCTCCGACACCCCGACACTAGGCCGGGGGTACGACAGAAACCGCAGGTCAGAAGGTGTGTGCCGCTCACGCGCCTCGTCCGGGCGCTCCCCAGTCGGGGTGGTCCTGCCGCGCGCCGAACCCGCAGCGTCACCGCCGACCGCCACGATGGGGCGACCGCCGGGGACGTGCTCCCGGCGCGGCAGCCACAGGAGCGAGCAGATGACGTACCCCGGTCCGACCCACCCCGGCGCCGACGACCCGTACCGGCCGGCCCCGGCGGCGTGGGGCCAGCAGCCGGCTACCCACGGCGGCCCGCCGCCGTCCGGCGGCGGGAGCTACGGCCCGCCCGCCTTCGCTCCGTACGGTCAGCCCGGCCCCTACGGCCCGCCGTACCCCGGCCCCTACGGCCAGCCCCCCTACGGTGGGTACCCGTACGCGCCGCCGCAGTGCACCAACGGCATGGCCATCGCGTCGCTCGTGCTGGGCATCCTCTGGCTGTACTGGATCGGCAGCATCCTGGCGCTGGTCTTCGGCTACCTCGCCAAACGGCAGATCCAGGAGCGCGGCGAGGCCGGCGGTGGCATGGCGACGGCGGGGATCGTCCTCGGCTGGATCGGCGTGGGCTTCTTCGCCCTGTTCGTGCTCTTCGGGATCGCCCGCGCCACCGGCTTCTGAGCCCGGCGGCCCCTGGAACCCGAGCCGCTCCGCTGCCATCCTGACCGGGTGCGGCAGGAGTCGGTGGTGCACCGCCCGCACCCGGCGCTGCGCCCGTACGTGGCTGCCGCGGTCGGCTACCGGCACGAGGGCTTCCCGCCGGGGGAGCACCTGGGCCTCCCCTCCCCCTGGCTGACCGTCGTCCTCACCCTCGACCACCCGCTGGAGCTGGCCGCGCACCCGGATCCCGCGCAGCCCCCCGGCCGGTTCGACGCCCTCGTCGGCGGGCTGCACACCCGCCCGGCGCGGATCGTCCACCCCGGCCGGCAGGCCGGCATCCAGCTCTCCCTCAGCCCGCTCGGCGCCCGGGCCCTGCTGGGGGTGCCGGCCGGCGCGCTCGCCTCGGTGGACGTCGCCCTGGCGGACCTGCTGGGCCCCGCCGGTGCGGAGCTGCTCGCCCGGGTCCGCGCCGCCGAGGGCTGGGCGGCGAGGTTCGCCGCTCTGGACGACGGGCTGCTGCGCCGGCTGCGGGACGACGACGCCGGCCCGGTCGAGGTGGTCGAGGCCTGGCGGCTGACCACGGCGGGCGGCGGGCGGCTGCTGGTCTCGCAGGTGGCCGACCGGGTCGGCTGGTCCACCCGGCACCTCGAGCAGCGGTTCCGCGCCGAGACAGGGCTGGGGCCCAAGGAGGCGGCCCGCGTGGTGCGCTTCGACCGGGCTCGCCGCGGGCTCGCCCGGCGCGCCTCCCGCGGCCTGTCGCCGGACCTCGCCGGGCTCGCCGTCGCCACCGGGTTCAGCGACCAGGCGCACCTGACCCGGGAGTGGCGGGCGTTCTCCGGGCTGGCGCCGACCCGCTGGCTGGCGGCGGAGTTCGGATACGTGCAAGACACCTCCGTGCTGGACTCGGCACTCTCGGGCGCATGACGAACCCGATGACCACCGCAGAGACACCCGACGCGGGCCAGGCCCCGCCGCCCCAGGTGTGGCCCGCCTTCCGCGCCCGCGACGCCCGGGCGCTCATCCGCTTCCTCGTGGACGCCTTCGGCTTCGAGGAGACCGCCACCTACGGGGACGGCGAGCGGGTCGACCACGCCCAGCTCGACTGGCCCGAGGGCGGCGGCGTCATGCTCGGCTCGGTCCGTGACGACGGCGGCCAGTGGCCGGTGGAGTCCACCGGCTGCTACGTGGTCACGGCCGACCCGGACGCCGTGCACGCCCGCGCGGTCGCCGCCGGAGCCGAGATCGTCCGGCCGCCGTACGACACCGACTACGGGTCGCGCGACTTCGCCGTCCGCGACCCCGAGGGCAATCTCTGGCAGTTCGGCACCTACCGCGGCGAGCCGCGCCGCACCGGCTGAGCTCGCGCGGGACCGGCGCGGACGCCAAGATCACCGGTATGAGCGACGCCCGCGCCGGACAGCCCGCCCAGCCCGCCGACCTGATCGACGTGGCGTCGCTGGTCAGCGCGTACTACACCGTCGAGCCCGACCCCGCCGAACCCGCGCAGCAGGTCGTCTTCGGCACCTCCGGGCACCGCGGGTCGTCGCTCGACGCGGCCTTCAACGAGGCGCACATCCTCGCCACCACCCAGGCGATCTGCGAGTACCGCGCCGCGCAGGGGTTCGACGGGCCGCTCTTCCTGGGGCGCGACACCCACGCGCTCTCCGAGCCGGCCTGGGCGACGGCCCTGGAGGTGCTGGCGGCCAACGACGTGACCGTCCTGGTCGACGCCGGCGGCCGGTACACCCCCACCCCGGCCATCAGCCACGCGATCCTCCGGGCCAATCAGGGCAAGGAGTCGGGCCTGGCGGACGGCGTCGTCGTCACCCCGTCCCACAACCCGCCGCGCGACGGCGGGTTCAAGTACAACCCGCCCAGCGGCGGGCCCGCCGACACCGACGCCACCGGCTGGATCGCCGGGCGGGCCAACGACCTGCTGCGCGCCGGCCTCAGCGGCGTCCGCCGCGTCCCGGTGGAGCAGGCGCGCGCCGCGGCGCAGAGCTACGACTTCCTGGGCACCTACGTCGACGACCTCCCCGGCGTCGTCGACCTGGACGCGATCCGCCAGGCCGGCGTCCGGATCGGCGCCGACCCCCTGGGCGGCGCCAGCGTCGACTACTGGGCGGCGATCGCCGAGCGCCACCGGCTCGACCTGACCGTCGTCAACCCGCTGGTCGACCCCACCTGGCGGTTCATGACGCTGGACTGGGACGGCAAGATCCGCATGGACTGCTCGTCCCCGCACGCGATGGCCTCGCTGGTCGACCGTCGGCACGAGTTCCAGATCGCCACCGGCAACGACGCGGACGCCGACCGGCACGGCATCGTCACCCCCGACGGCGGGCTGATGAACCCCAACCACTTCCTGGCCGTCGCGATCGCCTACCTGCTCAGCCACCGCCCCGGCTGGGCCAAGGAGGTCGCCGTCGGCAAGACCCTGGTGTCCAGCTCGCTCATCGACCGGGTGGTGAAGGACCTGGACCGGCGGCTGGTCGAGGTCCCCGTCGGCTTCAAGTGGTTCGTGCCGGGCCTCCTCGACGGGTCGGTCGCCTTCGGCGGCGAGGAGTCGGCCGGCGCCTCCTTCCTGCGCCGCGACGGCGGGGTCTGGACGACGGACAAGGACGGCATCCTCCTCGCGCTGCTCGCCGCCGAGATCCAGGCCGTGACCGGGCGGTCGCCGTCCAGGCTGCACAAGCAGCTGACCGACCACTTCGGGGAGTCGGCCTACGCCCGCATCGACGCCCCGGCGACCCGCGCCGAGAAGGCGGCCCTGGGCAAGCTCGCGCCGGAGGACGTCTCGGCCACCGAGCTGGCCGGCGAGCCGATCACCGCCAAGCTCACCCGCGCGCCGGGCAACGACGCCCCGATCGGCGGCCTCAAGGTGACGACGGAGAACGCCTGGTTCGCCGCCCGACCGTCGGGCACCGAGGACGTCTACAAGATCTACGCGGAGTCCTTCCGCGGCCCCGAGCACCTGGCGCAGGTGCAGGAGGAGGCCCGCGCCGTCGTGGCGACCGCGCTCGGGAGCTGACGCCGGGCCCGCCGGTCAGCGGGTGAGCAGCCCGCCGACCACCGTCATCGCGAGGAGCAGCACCGGGACGCCGGCCAGGAGGGCCACCTGCCCGCGGGTGAACGGCGCCGTGTCGGCGCCGGTGCGCGGGTCGAGGACCGGGTCGGCGTCCTCGCCCCGCCGTGCGGCGAGCACGAAGCGCGCGGTGCAGGCGGCCAGGACCAGCGCGCCGGCCGCGGCGACCGCCCAGGCGGGGAGCCCCAGCAGCGAGGCGTCACCCGCGGCCAGGGACCACAGCCCGTCGGCGAGGGCGAACCCGCCCAGCCCGGTGAGCAGCGCCACGAGCACGTCCCAGCCGGTCAGCGTCCCCCGCAGCGTGGCGAGCGGGCCGGCGGGGCGGATGCCCAGGGCTGCTGCCACCTCGTCGGCGTACTGCTTCGGGCTCCCGAAGGCCTCGCGCGGGTGCTCGCCGGTCTCGGCGACGTGGCTCTGCACCTCGGCGAGCACCTCACCGATCCGCGTGCCCGGCACGTCGCGGAGGCGCAGGCGCAGCAGCAGGTCGTCGCACCAGGCCTGCTCGGTGCTGTTCAGCAGCTTCCCCATGGCGGGCTCCTCAGACGGGGACGGACGGGGACGAGAGCAGGCCGGTGGCCCGCTCGGTGAACACGCGCCACTGGCCGGCGCGCTCCTGCAGGGCCTGCCCACCGGCGGCGGTCAGCGTGAAGAACTTGCGCCCGGGGCCGCCGTCGCCGGCCGCCCAGGAGGAGGAGACCAGCCCCTCGGCCTCCAGCCGGGTCAGGATCGGGTACAGCGTGCCGCCCTTCACCGATCCCAGCCCGGCCTCGGCGAGGCGCGCGGCGATGGCGTAGCCGTACGTCGGCCCGTCGGCGACGACGCGCAGCACGCACAGCGAGAGGACGCCGCGCAGCCACTCCCCGGGCCAGCGCTCCTCCGTCACGCGGCGGACGGTACCGACGACTAGTCAGGCGCGCAAGCTACTCAGGGGCCCGACCCACGGGGCAGCGGTCCGGTCGGCCGCCGCCCCGCGGGTGCTCCTTCAGCTGACGTCCTCGTCCACCCAGTCCAGGGACTTGGTGACCGCCTTCTGCCAGTTGCGGTAGTTCCGCTCCCGCTCCTCGGCCGCCATCTGCGGCTCCCAGCGCTTGTCCTCGGCCCACTTGGCGGTCAGCTCGTCCAGGTCGGACCAGAAGCCCACCGCCAGCCCGGCCGCGTACGCGGCACCCAGCGCCGTCGTCTCGGCGATCTTCGGGCGGATGACCGGGACGTCGAGGAGGTCGGCCTGGAACTGCATGAGCAGCTCGTTGCCGACCATCCCGCCGTCCACCCGCAGCTCGGTCAGGTCGACGCCGGAGTCGGCGTTCATGGCGTCGAGCACCTCGCGGGTCTGGTAGGCGGTCGCCTCGAGCACCGCCCGGGCGAGGTGGCCCTTGTTGACGTACCGGGTCAGCCCGACGACGGCGCCGCGGGCGTCGGACCGCCAGTGCGGGGCGAACAGCCCGGAGAACGCCGGGACGAAGTACGAGCCGCCGTTGTCGTCCACGGTGCGGGCCAGGTCCTCGATCTCGGGAGCGCTCTTGATCATCCCGAGGTTGTCGCGCACCCACTGCACCAGCGAGCCGGTGACGGCGATCGAGCCCTCCAGCGCGTAGACCGGCTTGCCGTCACCGAGCTGGTAGCAGAGCGTGGTCAGCAGGCCGTTCTGCGACGGCACGGCCTCCTCGCCGGTGTTCAGCAGCATGAAGTTGCCGGTGCCGTAGGTGTTCTTGGCCATCCCGCGCTCGAAGCACACCTGCCCGAACGTCGCCGCCTGCTGGTCGCCCAGCGACCCGGCGATCGGCACGCCGGCCAGGAACCCGGCCTTGCGCCCCCGGCCGTACTCCTCGGAGTTGGACCGGATCTCCGGCAGCATCGACATCGGGATGCCCATCTCCTCCGCGATGGACTCGTCCCAGGCGAGCGTCCGGTAGTCCATGAGCATCGTGCGGGAGGCGTTGGAGACGTCGGTGAGGTGCTGGCCGCCGTCCGCACCGCCGGTCATGTTCCACATCAGCCAGGAGTCGATGGTCCCCATGAGCAGCTCACCGCGCTCGGCCCGCTCGCGGGCGCCCTCGACGTTGTCGAGGATCCAGCGGACCTTCGGCCCGGCGAAGTAGGTGGCCAGCGGCAGCCCGACCCGGTCCTTGTACCGGTCGGCGCCACCCCCCAGCGCACCGAGGTCCTCGATGATCTTCGTGGTGCGGGTGTCCTGCCACACGATGGCGTTGTAGACCGGCTCGCCGGTCGCCCGGTCCCAGACGACGGCGGTCTCCCGCTGGTTGGTGATCCCGATGGCGACGATGTCCGAGGGGCCGGCGTCGCTGCGGGCGAGGGCCTGGCCGACCACCTCCCGGGTGTTGCGCCAGATCTCCATCGCGTCGTGCTCGACCCACCCGGCCCTCGGGAAGATCTGCTCGTGCTCCTTCTGCCCGACCGAGACCACCGCGCCGTCGTGGTCGAAGATCATGCAGCGGGTGCTCGTGGTGCCCTGGTCGATGGCTGCGACGTACTGCGGCATGGGAGTTCCTCTCGGTTGGGCGGTCAGAAGGAGACGTGCGACAGGCCGCCCGCGAGGACGGCACCGATGATCGGGCCCACGATCGGCACCCAGGCGTAGCCCCAGTTGCTGTCGCCCTTGCCGCGGATGGGCAGGACGGCGTGGGCGAGGCGCGGGCCGAGGTCGCGGGCGGGGTTGATGGCGTAGCCGGTGGGCCCGCCGAGGGAGGCGCCGATGCCGACGACCAGCAGGGCGACGGCCAGCGGGCCGAGCTGGGTGGGCGTGTCCCCGAACCGCAGGATGATGTAGACGAGCACGAACGTGCCGATGACCTCGCTGACCACGTTGTCCTTGACCGTGCCCATGGCCGGCCCGGTGGCGAAGGTGCCCAGCTGGGTCCCGGCGGCCTCCGGGTCGTTGTAGTGCCCGTAGTAGGCGAGGTAGGCCAGCACCGCGCCGAGGAAGGCGCCGACCAGCTGGCCGGCGAAGTAGGTGAAGGTGGTGGCGACGGTGACGGGGATGCCGGGGGCGTACTCGTCGGTCCCGCTCACCCACAGGCCGACGGTGACCGCCGGGTTGATGTGCGCCCCGGAGGCCGCACCCGCGAAGACGCCGGCGAAGACCGCGAGCCCCCAGCCGAAGATGATGACGATCCAGCCGCTGCCGTTGCCCAAGGTCTTCGGCAGCACGACGTTGGCCACCACCCCGACACCGAGCAGGAGCAGGATGCCGGTGCCGAGCACTTCACTGAAGAAGACGGTCCAGAGGCTCGTGTCCACGTGTAGGGGCTCCTCCCAGGGGGTCCGCAGCACTGCGGACCGTGGATGTCATCGGATCCCGGGTGATCACCACCGCCGGATCCGTCCCGCGGACCGTAGGAGCGCGACTGTGACGGGGACAACAGTCGCGGTTCGACATGATCGGACAGCGGTGATCACGGCGCCCCCCAGTCGATGCTGAGCTGAACCGCCCGCTCCCACCGCGGGTACTCGGCGTCCAGCGCCTCGGCCCGCCCGGGCGAGGGCGACCACTGCGCCGCGCGGTGCCAGTTGCGGCGCAGCGCCGCGATGTCGGACCAGACGCCGACCGCGAGCCCGGCGGCGTACGCGGCCCCCAGCGAGACGGTCTCCCCCACCATCGGGCGGACCACCGGCGTGTCCAGCACGTCGGCGATGAACTGCATCAGCAGGTTGTTCGTGGTCATCCCGCCGTCCACCCGGAGCGCCGGCAGCGACAGGCCCGAGTCGGCCGCCATCGCGCGCACCACGTCCCGGGTCTGCCAGCCGGTCGCCTCCAGCACGGCCCGCGCCAGGTGCCCCTTGGTGACGTAGGAGGTCAGCCCGGCCACCAGCCCCCGGGCCTCGCCCCGCCAGTGCGGGGCGAGCAGGCCGGAGAACGCGGGGACGACGTAGCAGCCGCCGTTGTCCTCGACGGTGCGGGCCAGCGTCTCCACCTCGGGCGCGGTGCCGATGAGCCCGAGCCCGTCGCGGAGCCACTGGACCAGGGCGCCGGCGACCGCCACCGAGCCCTCCAGGGCGTACCGCACCGGCTCGCCCGCCAGCTGGTAGGCGACCGTGCTGATCGAACCCGAGCGCGTCTGCACCAACTCCGTGCCGGTGTTCTGGAGCAGGAAGCTCCCGGTGCCGTAGGTGCACTTGGCCTCACCGGGCGCGAAGCAGGCCTGCCCGAACAGCGCCGCCTGCTGGTCCCCGAGCGCCCCGGCGATGGGCAGCGGCTGGGCGAGCGCGGTGGCCGGCCCCAGCACGCCGACCGAGGGCCGGATCTCGGGCAGCATCGCCGCGGGGATGCCGAAGAAGTCCAGCAGGTCGGGGTCCCACGTGCAGCTGCGCACGTCCATCAGCAGGGTGCGGCTGGCGTTGGTGACGTCGGTGACGTGCCGGCCGCCGTCCGGACCGCCCGTGAGGTTCCAGATCAGCCAGGTCTCCATCGTGCCGAACAGCAGCTCGCCGCGTTCGGCCCGCTCCCGGGCGCGGGGGACGTTCTCGAGGATCCAGCGCAGACGCGGCCCGGAGAAGTAGCCGGCGATCGCCATGCCGCTGCGCTCGCGTACGAGCTCGGCGTCCGGGCGGGCGCAGAGCTCGGTGACCAGGTCTGCGGTGCGGGTGTCCTGCCAGACGAGGGCGCGCAGCACGGGCCGGCCCGTCGCGCGGTCCCAGACGACGGTGGTCTCGCGCTGGTTGGCGATGCCGAGCGCGACGACGGTGCCCGCGGAGCCGACGTCGGCCAGCACCTGGTCGGCCGTCCCCCGGGTGTTCGCCCAGATCTCCATCGGGTCGTGCTCCACCCAGCCGGGTCGGGGGAAGTACTGCCGGTGCTCGCGCTGCCGGACGGCGACCATGCGGCCGCCGCGGTCGAAGACCAGGGAACGGGTCGACGTCGTCCCCTGGTCGACGGCGAGCACGTAGCGGTCAGGCACCGCCGTACCCCAGCTCGCGGGAGACGGCGGCGGCCGCGTCGGTCACCATGGTCAGCAGCAGGCCGCGCGGTGCGCCACGGCCGTCGAACAGCGAGGTCACCGGGCCGCTGACACCGAGGGCGGCCACGACGGGGCCGCCGGGCCCGCGGACGGGGGCGGCGATGCACCCGCGGCCGGCCTCGTGCTCCCCCCGCTCGGCGGCCCAGCCCCGGGCGCGCACCTCGGCCAGCTCGGTGGCCCGGCCGTCGGTCGCGGTCCGCGCCGCCCGGTTCCCCGGCGCGTGCGCCAGGAGCACCTTGCCCAGGCCGGTCGTCCGGGCCGGCAGCGCGACCCCCACCTCGAGCACCTGCGCCGAGTCGTCCGGCCGGAAGATGTGGTGGACGACGACCACCTCGTCCTCGCCGGCGAGGGTGGCCAGCCGCACCGTGTGGCCGCTGCGGGCGGCCAGGGCGTCGGCCCAGTTCGAGGCCCGTGACCGCAGCTCGTTGACGTCCAGCCTGCTGCCCAGGTTGAGCAGCCCGGGGCCGACGCTGTACCGGCCGGTCTCCCGGTCCTGCGCCACGAACCCCACGTGCAGCAGCGTGCGGAGCAGGCCGTGGGTGGTGGTCTTGGCCAGACCGACGGCCTCGGCGATGTCCGTGACGCCGAGCGCCCCGCGCGCGCCCGCGACCACCTGGAGGATCGCCGCCGCCCGCTCGATGGACTGCACGGTGCCCGGCATGGCGCGACGCTAGGGCATCGGCGGCCTCCGTCGTCGATTTCGCGGTACGACCATGTCGGACCGAGGTGTTCGACGGCGTGCCCGGGACCGACCTACCGTGGCCGTAGCCGGGGGCCGGAGGAGCACGCCTGCCCCTGCGGCCGACGGCAGTGACACGGAGGTGCACGGGCACCCGGGCACCCCACCAGTGCGTCCCGCCCGGTGGGCGGGCATCCCCCGGGGAGTGCAGATGACGGCAGTACGCCCACTCGGACCCCAGCAGCGAGCGCAGGCCTGGGCCGAGCTCGCGGAGGGCGGCTTCGAGGTCCTCGTCGTCGGCGGCGGGGTGACCGGGGCCGGGGTGGCGCTGGACGCCGCGACCCGGGGCCTGCGTACCGCGCTGGTCGAGGCCCGTGACTTCGCCAGCGGCACCTCGTCCCGCTCCTCCAAGCTCTTCCACGGCGGGCTGCGCTACCTGGAGCAGCTCGACTTCGGCCTGGTCCGGGAGGCGCTGCACGAGCGCGACCTGTCGGTGAACCGGCTGGCCCCGCACCTGGTCAAGCCGGTGCCGTTCCTCTACCCGCTCACCCACCGCGGCTGGGAACGGCCCTACGTGACCGCCGGGCTCGCTCTCTACGACGGGCTGGCCCGGCTCGGGGCGCTGTCCGAGCCGATGCCCGCGCAGAAGCACCTGACCCGCACCGGTGCCCGCCGGATGTTCCCCGCGCTCCGGCCCGACGCGCTCGTCGGCGCCGTCCGCTACTACGACGCCCAGGCCGACGACGCGCGGCACACCCTCACCGTGGCCCGCACCGCGGCCACCTACGGGGCGACCGTGCTCAACTCCGCCGAGGTCGTCGGCTTCGAGCACGCCGGCGGCCGGGTGGTCGGCGCGCGCGTCCGCGACGTGGAGACCGGCGAGGAGGTGGACGTCAGCAGCGAGGTCGTCGTCAACGCCACCGGGGTGTGGACCGACGACGTCCAGACGCTGGTCGGCGGGCGCGGCAGGTTCCACGTGCGCGCCAGCAAGGGCGTGCACATCGTCGTCCCCCGCGACCGGATCAACGGCGAGGCCGGGCTGATCCTGCGCACCGAGAAGTCCGTGCTGTTCGTCATCCCCTGGGGCAGCCACTGGATCGTCGGGACGACGGACACCGACTGGGAGCTGGACAAGGCGCACCCGGCGGCCAGCAAGGCCGACATCGACTACATCCTCGACCACGTCAACCGGGTGCTGTCGGTCCCGCTGACCCACGACGACATCACCGGGGTCTACGCCGGCCTGCGCCCGCTGCTGTCCGGGGAGAGCGAGTCGACCAGCCAGCTCTCCCGGGAGCACGCCGTCGCCCGGCCGATGCCGGGCGTTATCGCCGTGGCGGGCGGCAAGTACACGACCTACCGCCCCATGGCGGCGGACGCGGTCGACGCCGTGGCGCAGGACGTCAGCCGGACCGTGCCCCCGAGCGTCACGGAGAACATCCCGCTGGTGGGCGCCGAGGGCTACGCGGCGATGCTGAACAGCCTCGACGGCCTCTCCCGGCGCTGGGACATCCCGCGCTTCCGCGCCGAGCACCTGCTCAACCGGTTCGGATCGCTGACACCGGACGTCCTCGCGCTGGCCGAGGACCGGCCGGAGCTGCTGGAGCCGGTGCCCGGGGCCGAGGAGTACCTCATGGCCGAGATGGTGTGGGCCGCCGGGCACGAGGCGGCACTGCACCTGGACGACCTGCTGGCCCGCCGCACCCGCATCTCCATCGAGACCCCGCACCGCGGCGTGGAGTGCGCCGAGCCGGTCGCCCGCGTGGTCGCCGACGTGCTGGGCTGGGACGAGCAGCGGATCGCCAACGAGGTGGCCAGCTACAGCGCGCGGGTGGAGGCCGAGCGCCGCTCGCAGACCGAGCCGGGTGACCAGGAGGCCGACGCCGCGCGGGTGGCGGCCCCGGACACGCGGGCCGTCGCGGTCGGCCGCGCGCTCGGGTAGCCGCCGTCCGCCTCAGCGGCGCTGCTGCCGTCCGGCGCCGACTCAGCGGCGCGGTGCCGTCCGGCGCCGCGCCTTGTCCGCGTACATGTCGTCGTCGGCGACCCGCACCACCCGCTCGTAGACCTCCTCGGGCCGCTCGCCGCCCGGGGCGGTGCCGATGCCGATGCTGATCCCGACCGGCACCCGCGTCCCGCCGAGCTCCAGCGGTTCGGTGACCGTCGTGCGCAGCCGGTCGGCGAGCGCCTGGGCGTCCGCCCGCTCGGTGTTCTCGCAGACGATGCTGAACTCGTCCCCGCCCAGGCGGGCCGCGGTGTCGCTCGCGCGCAGCACCGACCGCAGCCGCTCGGCGAACGAGACCAGCACCAGGTCGCCCATCGGGTGGCCCAGCTCGTCGTTGATCGCCTTGAAGCCGTCCAGGTCGATGATCAGCACGCAGGTGGGGGTGTTCTCCCGGCGGCCCCGGTCGAGCGCGTGCCGCAGCCGGTCCTGGAAGAGCAGCCGGTTCGGCAGCCCGGTGAGCGGGTCGTGCAGCGAGCGGTGCACCAACTGCGCCTCGAGCGCCTTGCGCTCGGTGATGTCCTCGATGATGAGGACCAGGTGCGCGGCCTGGCCCTCGTCGCTCTCGGGCACCCACGAGGCGGTGATCTGCACCGGGAGGTCGCCGCCGTCCGCCCGTCGCAGGCGGGTCTCCAGGCGCATCGGGCGCTCGGGCCGGGCGATGAGCGAGGCGTGCGCCTCCCGGGCGACGGGAACCGCCTCCGGGTGGATGAAGTCCAGCACCGACCGGCCGTACAGCTCGTCGGCGGGGCGGCCCAGCATGGTCGAGAGCGCCGGGTTGACGTCGACGAGCAGGCCCGCAGGGGTCGTCAGGGCGATCCCCATCGGCGCGTTGGCGAAGGCGCTCCGCCGATCCGCCGGGGGCAGCGCGTCCGCCACCTCGATCACCTCACCTCCCCGTGCTGGGGTCCATCTTGCTGGACGGGGACGACGATCCGCTGGCTGGACCGGCTGTCGCGGTTCCCGGACGCCTGATCGGGGGAACCCGCCGCGGGCGGGGGAGGATGCGGGGGACGACGACGCCGGCGCGGAGGAGACGCAGATGAACGAGTTCGACCTGGTGCTGTCCAGCTCCGTCGACGTGCGCGAGGTGGGCATGCGCGACGGCCTGCAGCTGGAGGCTCCCGTGCCGCTGGAGGCCAAGCTCGCGATGCTGGAGGCCCTGGTGGCCACCGGGGTCCGCCGGATCGAGGCGACGTCGTTCGTCTCGCCGAAGGCGGTCCCCGCGCTCGCCGACGCCGACCAGGTGGCCGCGGAGCTGCAGCGGTGGCCGGAGGTCCACTGGTCGGCGCTGGTCGCCAACCCGCGCGGTGCCGTCCGCGCCGTGGACGCGGGCGTCGCCGACCTCGAGTACGTCGTCTCCGCCTCCGACGGGCACAGCCGCGCCAACGCGGGCCGGAGCACCGCCGAGGCCGTCGGCGCCGTCGGGGAGATCGCCGCGCTGGCCCACGGCGCGGGTGGCTCCCTGGAGGTCATCATCGCCACCGCCTGGGACTGCCCCTTCGACGGGCGCACCCCGGTGGCGCGCACCGTCGACGTGGCGCGGGCGGCGGTCACGGCCGGCGCCGACCAGCTCTGCCTCGGCGACACGATCGGCACGACGACGCCGCTGCGCGTGGTCACGCTCGTGGACGCGGTCCGCCGGGCGTGCCCGGGCGTCGCCGTCGGCGTGCACTTCCACGACACCCGGGGCACCGGGCAGGCCAACGCGCTCGCCGCGGTGCAGGCCGGGGTCACCCAGCTCGACTCCTCCATCGGCGGCCTCGGCGGCTGCCCCTTCGCGCCCGGGGCCAGCGGCAACATCGCCACCGAGGAGCTGGTCTACATGCTGGAGGAGTCCGGCGTGCGGACCGGGCTGGACCTCGACGCGCTGCTGGTGGCGGCGCGGGTGACGGAGCAGGCCGTCGGCCACGAGCTGCCGAGCTCGCTCTACCGCGCCGGTGGCCGGTCGGTGCCGCGCTCCGCGGGCGGGCGGTGATGGGCGCCGACGCCGTCTCCGAGCCGCCCCGGGTGGTCGACCCCCGGGTGATGCGCGAGGTCCTCGGGCACTTCGCCTCCGGGGTCACCGTGGTCACCGCCGACACCCCCGACGGGCCGATCGGCTTCACCTGCCAGTCCTTCAGCTCGCTCTCCCTCGACCCGCCGCTGGTCGCGCTGGCCCCCGCGCGCACGTCCCGCACCTGGGCCCGGTTGCGCGAGATCGGCCGGTTCTGCGTCAACGTGCTCGCCGAGGGCCAGGACGCCGTCTCGCAGAACTTCGCCCGCTCCGGCACGGACAAGTTCGCGGGGGTGCCGTGGACTCCGAGCGCGCACGGCTCCCCCGTGCTCGACGACGTCGTGGCCTGGATCGACGGCGAGCTGTGGGCCGAGTACGACGGCGGGGACCACACGATCGTCGTCGCCCGGGTCCTCGACCTCGGTGCGGTCCCCGACCGCCGGCCACTGCTCTTCCACCGGGGGGCCTACGGCCTGCTGCGCGACGGCGAGGACTAGCCGCCCGGTTCGGGGGGCACAGCCGTGCACGGACGCGACACCCCGGACGCGAGGAGGCCCCGATGGGACTGCTGGACCGGCTCTTCGGCCGCAGGCGGCGCGACGACCACGGCTACGGCTACGGCGCGGGGCAGCGCCCGGGGGACGGTGGGTGGTACGCCGACGACCGGTCTCCGCGTGCACCCGGCTCGGCCGACGAGCAGGCGATCGAGCGCTACCGCTACCTGCTGCGCACCGCCCCGCCGGACCAGATCGAGCAGGCGCACGCCGAGGCGTTCGCCCAGCTCACCCCCGAGCAGCGCGCCCAGGTGCTGGCCCGGCTCAGCGAGGCGGTACCCACCGGCGAGCGGCCGGCCGGCGACGACCCGCGGACGCTCGCCCGCGCCGCCACCCGCGCCGAGCTGCGGCAGCCGGGCTTCATGGAGCGCACCTTCAGCGGCCCGGCGCACGGCCCGGGGTACGGCCCGGGGCGGGGCTACGGCGGTCCCGGGATGGGCAGCATGATCGGCGGCAGCATGCTCGGCACCATCGGGGGGCTGGTCATCGGCACGGCGGTCGCCGACGCGCTGTTCGACACCGGGCTCGGCGACGGCGGCCTCTTCGGCGGCGGCGACGAGGAGGCCTACGCGGCCGGCTACGAGGACGGCGCCGGCGGCGGGTACGAGGACCCCGGGGCCGGCTACGGGGGCGACTACGGCGGCGGCGACTTCGGTGGAGGGGACTTCGGCGGGGGCGACTTCGGCGGCGGGGACTTCTAGACCCGGCGGCGGCGGAGCAGCAGCAGGCCGAGCACCGGCAGCACCAGCGGTACGTAGCCGTACCCCCGGCCGAACGCGGACCAGACCGTCTCGTCCGGGAACGCCGCCGGGTCCGCGAGCGACAGGGTGCCGACGACGAGCACCCCCACCAGCTCGACGAGGATCGCGACCAGGGCGGTCCGCCGCCCCCCGCGGCCGCCGCGGGCCAGGCCCACGGTCGCCACGACGTACACCGCCGCCGCCAACGCCGAGAGCAGGTAGGCCAGCGGCGCCTCGTCGAAGCGGGTGGCCAGCTGCACCCCGGCCCGCGACCCCGCCGCGAGCGCGAAGATCCCGTAGACGAGCACCAGCACCCGGGCCGGTCCCGTGGTCCCGCCCGCGGGCGCCGCCTCGGCGGGGCCGCCCAGCCCGCGCTCACGCACCGGTGGCCTCCCAGAGCTGCAGCAGCCGCCACACCATGACGCCGACGGCGGCGCCCGCCACCGCCAGCACGGTCCCCGCCCAGCGGGTGCGCTCGGCCCGTGCCCACAGCACCCCGGCGAGCGGGATCAGCACGACGCCGACGAGGTAGCCCAGGAACGTGGGGGTGTCGGCCGGGGTGCCCCCGCCCATCCGCGCGACGGCGAGGACCGCCTGCACCAGCAGGAGGGCCTCCAGCACCGCGGCGGCGGCCAGGTGCACCAGGCCGATCCGGCGGCGCGCGACCGTGGAGGCCAGGCCCGCGAGGACGACGAGGGCCGCGGCCGCGGTGATCGCGACGACGAGGGGGGGTGTCACGGGCGCCGCGCGAACGGGACGGGGACGAGCACGCCGCCATGATCCCGCTCCCGGGGGCGCGGGCGGCCGGGGGGTCGAGCCCGGAGCGGCGTCCGCCGGACCCGGTAGAGACGCGCCAGGACCGGTATGG
Source organism: Blastococcus sp. SYSU DS0541 (assembly GCF_054050875.1). NCBI lineage: Bacteria > Bacillati > Actinomycetota > Actinomycetes > Geodermatophilales > Geodermatophilaceae > Blastococcus > Blastococcus sp. SYSU DS0541. Next base: position 215,147 of record NZ_JBJHAD010000007.1, read on the forward strand.
CAGCTTAGGGACGCCTTACTAAGGCATACCTACCCTCAGTCCGACAGGAGCACGATGCGCACCGTCGCCCGGCCGCTCGCGGCCCTCGCCCTCCCCGTCGTCCTCGCGCTCTCCGCGTGCGGCGGGGACGCCGACGCCGAGACCGCCGCCACCACCGGGGCCGAGACCGTCTCGTTCACCTGGGACCGCAACGTCGCCGGCGAGGACGAGGACCCGCGCTACGAGGAGACCACGGTCGAGGTCCCCAGGAACCCCGAGAGGATCGTCACCTTCGACATCGCCAGCCTCGACACCATCGGTGCGCTGGGCGGCGAGATCGCCGGCGCACCGCTGGAGTCCGTGCCGGAGTACCTCCAGGGCTACCTGGCCGACGACGCGTTCAACGCCGGCACCCTCTTCGAGGCCGACCTCGTCGAGATCGAGGCCCAGCAGCCCGATCTGATCGTCGTCGCCAACCGGTCGGCGGCGCTGTACGAGGACCTGAGCGAGATCGCCCCCACGGTGGACCTCAGCCTGCGCGGCTCCTACACCGACAACCTGCAGCGCACCACCACGTTCCTGGGTGAGGTGCTGGGCGCCGAGGACCAGGCCGCCGCGGCGCTGGAGGAGATCGACGCGGGCATCGAGGAGGCGCGGGCCGCCACCGCCGAGGCCGGTGCGGGCCTCGGGCTCATGGTCGCGGGCGGCGAGCTCAGCGCGATGGCCCCCGCGGGGGAGGTCGCCGTCGGCCCGGCCGTCCGCGGTGGCCTGATCTACGACGTGTTCGGCGTGGAGCCCGCCGTCGAGGACGTCGAGGCGGCGACCCACGGCGAGCCCGTCTCCTTCGAGTTCCTGCTCGAGACCGACCCCGACACGCTCTGGGTCGTCGACCGGGACGCCGCCACGGGTGAGGGGGGCGCGCAGCCGGCCGCGGCGGTGCTCGACAACGAGATCGTCCGGCAGACGACCGCCGCGCGGGAGGACCGGATCGTCTACCTCGACCCGCAGGCCTGGTACATCGTGTTCGGCGGTCTGGACACCACCCGGATCATGATCGACGACGTCCTCCAGATCGCGGAGTGACCGACCGGACCGACGCCGCGCAGCGCGCCTGCCGCTCGTGACAGCGCTCGCGCCGGCACCGACGAGCACCCCCGCCCGGGTGCGGCCCAGCCGCCGCACGTGGGTGGGGGTGCTCGTCGGCGTCCTGCTCGTCCTCCTCGCCGTCACGAGCCTGTTCGTCGGGGTCTCCGACGTCACCCCGGCGTCGCTGCTGGCCGGCGGCGCCGAGAGCGACGCGGCCTTCCTGCTGGTGGCCAGCCGGATCCCGCGGACGGTCGCCGTCGTGCTGGTCGGCGCCTCCCTGGGCATCGCCGGGCTCATCCTGCAGATGCTCGTGCGCAACAAGTTCGTGGAGCCCAGCACGACCGGGGTCACGGAGTTCGCGACCCTCGGCGCCCTGGTCACCATGGTCTTCTTCCCGGGCATGGCCGTCCTGGGCAAGATGGGCGTCGCCGCCGCGTTCGGCCTCCTCGGCACCTGGGTCTTCCTCCGGGTGGTCCGCGTCGTGCCGGTGCGCCAGCTGGTGCTCGTCCCGCTGGTCGGCCTCATGCTCGGCGGCGTCGTCGCCTCGGTGACCGTCTTCTTCGCCTACCGCCTGGACCTGCTGCAGTCCCTCCAGCAGTGGTCGCAGGGCAGCTTCGCCAGCGTCATGCAGGGCCGGTACGAGCTGGTCTGGATCGCGGGCCTGATGGTCGTCGTCGCCTGGATCGCCGCCGACCGCTTCAGCGTGATCGGCCTCGGCGAGGAGTTCGCCACCAACCTCGGCCTCGCCTACCGGCGGGTGGTCGCCATCGGCATGGTGGTCGTCGCCGTGATCACGGCGGCGGTGCTGGTGACGGCGGGGATGATCCCCTTCCTCGGGCTCGTCGTCCCGAACGTCGTCAGCCTCCTCGTCGGGGACAACGTGCGCCGCGCGATCCCCTGGGTGGCGGGGCTGGGGGCGCTCTTCGTCGTGGCCTGCGACATCCTCGCGCGGGTCCTGCGCTTCCCGTACGAGATCCCGCTGTCGCTCGTCGTCGGCATCATCGGCGCTGCGCTGTTCCTCTGGCTGCTGCTGCGGAGGAGGAGCCGTGCTCACTGACCCCGCCACCGCGGCCTCCGGCGGCGCCGCGACGACCGCCGACCCCGCTCCCGCGCCCGGCTCACCGCCCGACCACGGCCGGCGCACCCGGATGGGTGCGCGCCTGGCCGCGGCCTGGGAGCGGCCGCCCGTGCGCCTGGCGGTCCTCGGCGCCGTCGTGCTGGGGCTCACGGCGCTCTACCTGTTCACCGACGTCCCCGGCTCGCTCGCCTTCGCGGTGGAGATCCGCAGCCTGGCGCTGGCCGCGATGCTCGTCGTCGCGGCGTCGGTCGGGGTCTCGACGGTGGTCTTCCACACCATCACCCAGAACCGCATCCTCACCCCCGCGATCATGGGGTTCGACGCGTTCTACCTGCTGATCTCCACCGTGATCGTCTTCGTCGCGGGGTCGGCGTCCTTCCTCGCCGCTGACGGGCTCACGCTGTGGCTGGTGCAGGTCGCCGTCATGGTCACCTTCAGCGTCGCGCTCTTCACCTGGCTCTTCGGCGGCAAGCGGCGCTCGATCCACCTCATGCTGCTGGTGGGCATCGTGCTCGGCACCTTCTTCCGCGCCGTCACCGAGTGGATGCAGCGGATGCTCGACCCGCTGGATTTCCAGGTGCTCTCCGACGCGATGTTCGCCTCGCTCACCCGGCCCGACGAGCTGCTGCTGGTCCTCACCGCGGCCCTCGTCGTCCTCGGCTGCGCCGCCGTCGTCCCGCTGCTGCGGACGCTGGACGTGCTGACGCTGGGTGCACCGGCCGCGGTCGGCCTGGGGGTGGACCACCGGCGCGTGGTCATGGCCCTGTTCACCGTCGTCTCGGTGATGGTCGCTGCGTCGACGGCGCTGGTCGGGCCGATCCTGTTCTTCGGCCTGATCGTGGCGAACCTTGCCTACCCGTACGCGCGGTCGTTCCGGCACGCGTGGACGTTGCCCACCGCGGTGCTCATCGGGATGGTCTGCCTGCTCGGCGGCCAGCTGGTGCTCGACCGGGTGTTCGACTTCGGCGGCACGCTCTCCACGATCATCGAGTTCGCCGGCGGACTGTTCTTCCTGTACCTCGTGCTGCGGAAGGGGGCGCGGTGATCGCGCTGGAGAACGCGACCAAGCGCTACGGCCGCCAGACGGTGGTCGACGACGTCTCCCTGGAGCTGGGCGGGGAGGGCGTGACGGCGCTCATCGGCCCGAACGGCGCGGGGAAGTCCACGCTCTTCGCGCTGGTCGGCCGGCTCCTCGCGCCGGACGCCGGGCGCATCGCGGTGGACGGCATGGACGTCGCGACGACGCCGTCGCACCAGTTGGCGAAGGTGCTGGCGGTGCTGCGGCAGGACAACCACGTCGCCGCGCGGCTGACGGTGCACGACCTCGTGGAGTTCGGCCGCTTCCCGCACTCGCGGGGCCGGCTGACGGTGCACGACCGCGAGCACATCGAGCGGGCGATCGGCTACCTGGACCTCGAGGGCTACCGGCACCGGTTCCTCGACGAGCTCTCCGGCGGGCAGCGCCAGCGGGCATTCATCGCGATGGTGCTCGCGCAGGACACCAAGTACGTGCTGCTCGACGAGCCGCTGAACAACCTGGACCTGCGGCACATGACCGAGATCATGCGGCTCGTGCGGCAGCTGGCCGACGAGCTCGGCAAGCGGGTGGTCACCGTGCTGCACGACATCAACTTCGCGGCGACCTACGCCGACCGGATCGTCGCGATGCGCGACGGCGTGGTGGTCGCCGACGGGCCGGCGCGGGAGATCATGCGGCCCGAGGTGCTGGCCGCGGTCTACGACACCACCGTGGACGTGCGGGAGATCGACGGCCGCCCGGTCGCCCTCTACTACGGCTGACCCGCTGGGATCAGGTGCCCTGATCGTCGCGGGGGGGGGGGGGGGGGGGGGGGGGGGGGGGGGGGGGGGGGGGGGGGGGGGGGGGGGGGGGGGGGGGGGGGCGCGGGGGCGCCCCCGCGGGTCGGGCGGCGG